>JAXHTA010000471.1:0-3031 GCA_034190285.1 Thermodesulfobacteriota bacterium
CCGGGCGGTGCGGATCACACGGCATCTGAGCACGATCACTTTTATAATTACCGGGCGAAGCGCATGGCCGCGCTGGACCTACTGGACCCACAGCCTGTGGATGTGCTGAATGCCGAAAAGGTACGCTTTGCCCTTTACACTCAGCTCCTCAACAGTTCTATTGACAGCATCAGCCTATGCACGTTTGTCTTTGGCGCAGCGTGGCAACTCTATGACACCAGCCATATGGTGGACGTGGTTCGTGCATGCACCGGCTGGAACGTCAGTCTTTGGGAACTAATGAAGGTAGGCGAGCGACGGTTGAATCTGCTTCGTGCCTTCAATACCCGGGAAGGAATCGGCTCAGAGGCGGACACGGTCCCGCCCAAGTTGCTGACGCCTCTGAAAGGCAGGGCGACTAACGGCGTGGCTATTACTTCCGAAGAAGTAAAGGCGGCAAAGGCACTCTACTACCGCATGGCCGGCTGGGATGACAACGGCCGTCCTACGCGCTCAAAGTTGGAGGAATTGGCCCTTGGCTGGGTGGGAGTTGAACTGGGGCTGTAAATAATTGGTAGCGTTCAAAAGTGTTCGCATGGGGACAATTTGAGTGATCGTAATTGAATATCAAAATAACCTTTAATCCCAAGTTTTTCTTTCCAGTATTGTTCCCACTTCTTCCGGGAGTATTGCCTGATCATGATCATCTTGGCCATATTGGTAACGGTTTTATCTGACCAGCCCCAGGCAATCCTCTTAAGGCGACGACCTATTTCTCTAAATAGTCTTTCCAGTAGGGATGTTGTTTTCGGAGCAATTATTCCTGTTTTAAGCCAAAGTTCAATGTTGGTAAATAAACGCTCAGAAAGGTTTTCGAGGTAAGACGCCCCATGGCGATAAACCTTTTCCCGAAACGTTTTGATAAGCTCTTTGATTTCTGATTTGCTGCTTTCGTATCGGCTCTTCACCTGTTCTTTACCCTAACGTTGCATCAATAATATGGCAAATTGGGCTGAATGGTTTGGTATTATAGGCTTTTTCAACTTTTTTGGAGCGGTTGTTGGAATACACTCCAGGTGACATCCTGAAAACAACGAAAAGCAGCCACGTTATTTACCCGATGGGAAAGCCGAGGGCACCGCATCTCCTTTGTTGCCAAGGGTTCGCAGTAAAGTACTACGGCTTCACCCTTGGACGCCTTGGATATGCAGCGCCCTCGACTTTTGCAGCGTTAGGGTCTACTTTAAAACATTGAGTTCAAGCCATTTAGTGTAACGTGAACTTTCCGGAAAACATCGACAAGATTTC
Organism: Thermodesulfobacteriota bacterium; assembly: GCA_034190285.1. Lineage (GTDB taxonomy): Bacteria > Desulfobacterota > DSM-4660 > Desulfatiglandales > Desulfatiglandaceae > JAXHTA01. Next base: position 1,288 of record JAXHTA010000471.1, read on the forward strand.
GTCTTTAGGGTCTTCAATTCTCGCCAAGAGAAGGCCTATTTCAGCAATATGCATTGTAGCGGTTTTGTCGGCGATTTTTTTCTGTATGGCGGCATTTTACTATGTCCCACTCGGTGTCGATGGAGGATTATATAGTTACCCTGCCCTTTCTCTTTCGAGAGACGGCGATCCCGGTGAAAGCCTGATAACAATCGAGGAATTACAGGGTATCCGTGGCGTTAAGGTATCATACGGGTTTGATTTAAGCAGAACTGTCAGGGTAGTCCCCATGTCCATGTGGTTCAGAATATTCGGCGCGGATATCTGGTCCGTCAGGATATTCGGGCTGACGGAGATGCTCCTTTTGCTCGTGATTTCATTTGTTATGTTTCACAGGATATCCGGGAATAGCCGCGTGGCCATGCTTTGCTGGCTCATTTACTTAACGGATTCCGTGGTTCTGTTCCTGGGGTCCACCGAGCTGCGGCCCGATATCATGGTGACAATTCTTACGTTGATCGTCTTCTTCTGCATCAACGCCGATGACAAGTTCTATGGCAAAAGAGAGTATTTCATTGTAACCCTGTCTGCAGTATTGAGCGCCTTCCTTTTGCCCCTCACCCATATTACCGCGGCGGTTTCCCTTGCACTTTTGGTGTCATATATACTTGCAGAGTTTCTTCTTTCCTGGAAGGCCATCTCAGTGTACAGGAAGTGGCTTGGCGCCTCAATAATCACGACCGGCGCCATTACTTTTCTGATGCGTAGAGAGTTCTTTGCTCTTTTTGTGCCTTCATGCTATATAGATAGATTGCCTTTTTCACCGGCAGTGGATGTTGAAGGAGGCATTCGTGACCTTGTGTCAGCTGGTGTATGGCCTATAGTTCAGAAAGAATTTACAAGATGGGCGGATTATTTCTTACCTTATAATACAGCAGTGTTCCTTGCTGTCCTTCTCGCTTTTTCTCTGTTTGGTCTTGGTATTCTTGATCCCCGCCATATAAGGCGCCGTCCCCAACAGTTGTCCATCCTTGTCGGATGTGCCGCCGCTTGTATTGTGCTCGCGCTTGATCCAAAGCCATGGAGCTTTCATGCGCTCCCCGTTGTGCCATTCTTCATTATACTCCTCGCGAACCAATTGAATTTAACGGATAATTTAAGGTTAAAAAATATTGCGGTGTTTTTACTGTTTGCATTGATCGTCCTGTCTGCAGGCACAAAACTGGCCCTCGGAGGCAGAATAGTCATCAAATCCGCGCAAAACGGTTACAGCAATACGGAGTTCATTGATCTAATGACGCGGATCTTGGATGACAAGGACAAAGACTATTTAATAGTCGGTTCTACGGGAGTATGGCCCTATATACATCCTACAACGAACGTTGTCATTTTTGATGCAAAACCGGCGAGAATGCCTGAACTTAAAAAGTATCTGTCAGAAATTGACTGTATTCTCGTTGATAACGACTACAAAGCTTATAATTGGGTCAGCTGCTTTGAAACGATGTACCCCGAAGTTTACCTGAAACGCATGGAAAGCATAGGCAAAGAAGAAAGCGGTTGGCTGATAAGACGTTTCTTTTCCGTGGAAGGCAATTAGTAAAATTGCTTTTGTGATTCAAGGACAAAGCAACTACAACATATGTGGTATTACGCTGGATTGGAGTTTTGGGGTTTTTCAGGAATATGGCTTGGAGTAAGATAGGGCGTTCAAGGACTGGAAATATTTGGAAATTGACGTCATTTGGGCCTAATCCGGACACAC
>JAXHTA010000472.1:0-3023 GCA_034190285.1 Thermodesulfobacteriota bacterium
CCGGCATTCTGATCCCGCCAGGTGATCCTAAGGCCCTGGCCTCGGCAATCATCAATATTCTCAACAACAAAGAATTTGGCGAAAGGCTGGGAATAGAGGCAAAAAGAAGAGTGAAGAAAGAGTTCTCCGTTGCCAAGATGGTTTCTGAAACGGAAAGAGTTTATCTATCATTGCTTCGTAACACTTGAGCCCTCTGAAAAAAATATAAGCTGGTCAAAGCGCCTTATTTCAAAAGGCTAAACTCTTACCATGTTTAATTTGGCGATTTTGTGGTATTATCTCAATATCAAAACTTCCTCCATTAACAGCGAATTCCTCTTACGCTATCATGAAAGTCTTGATGTTAACTGATGTATTATTCCCTGACACAATCGGCGGGGCAGGGAGGATCGCCTATCATCTAAGCGATGAGTTGAGCGCAAAAGGGTATGAAGTCCACATCATTACGCGCAATGTCAATGAGGCGCTGCAATATCATCAAAGACTAAAAGACAACCTGCATGTTCATCGTTTTGCCACTCCTGGGTCAAAATCCCCTTTTTTGATAGTTTACGAAATACTGGGCAGTTACTTGCTGTCCAAGGCATTAACGCAAGAGATTCGGTTTGACCTTGTCTGCATTCACCAAAGCCTGGTGGCCATCGGCCCTATCTTATCACGTTTGCTAAAGGAGACTCCGATTGTCTATTATTTCCATTCTCCCTGGCATGAAGAGTTTCTGGCCAAAAAATGGAAAGGCTATGAAAAAATGGGGATGGGGATCAAAGCTATTGCCTTTCTGATGAGATGGATAGAGCGGCGAATCCTGTCCAGAGCAGGCAGGGTCTTTGTCCTTAGCCGGTATATGTGCGGCAAGGTCAAGAGTATACATAGCTTCCCTGAAAAAAATATTACGATAATCCCGGGGGGTGTTGACCTCAACCGTTTTATCTTGCCTTCTGGTGGAAAAACAGCCGCAAAGGGTGCCTGCGGCCTATCACCTGACAAGACAGTTTTCTTGACGGTTCGAAATCTGGTCCCCAGGATGGGCCTTGAGACGCTCATCGAGGCGTTTAGTGCAAGTAGTACTTTGAGGGAAAAAGGATTGTTGCTTATTGGTGGTAAAGGTCTTTTGCATAAACGCCTTAAGTCAATGGTCAAAGACCACGATCTCATAGGTTCTGTTCGGCTTTTAGGCCACATTCCCGACGAAAACCTTCCGGCAGTTTACCAGGCAGCCGACTTTTTTCTGTTGCCAACCAGAGAACTTGAGGGTTTTGGACTGGTTATTCTGGAGGCCATGGCATGCGGGACGCCTGTATTGGGAACACCAATAGGGGCAATACCGGAAGTAATTGAGCTTTTTGACCAAAAACTGATATTTGACGGGACGGGACGGGAAGACATGAAACGAAAAATGGAGGAAACTATCCAAAGGCCGGGAATATACAACTTCAGTCCTGAGTCGTGTAGGAGATTTGTTCTGGAGAACTTCTCATGGGAAAAGGTGGCAGATTTTTTTGAGAAAACGATTATTTCAATGGATTAGGGACTATCCCGGGATAGCAGGTTTTTTCAAAATGGAGGCATGGGAAAAATTAGCGCAGGCATGTGGTTGGTATTCTGAGGATAATGTTTTTAGTATAACTGAAGATTCTGGGAGAAAGGCCATTCTCGGATACCCTGCTTGGGTGCTTTTTCAATTGTCAGGATGTAGACAGGAGAAAATCAAGCATGGCCTGGCATAGCGGAGAGAAGATTCTCCTCTTATCTCTGATCAAATAAAAACTTCGGGAGATTGAGATATCTTTTACTGTTATGGCCTTGAGGATTCCGGTTTCGATTTCAGTATTCAGGGCCTTAAGTGACAGTATGGATACCCCGATCCCCGCCTTTATGCCTTCTTTTACCGCAGTGGATGTGCCGAAACGAGCGACAACATGAAGAGAATCCGATGTCTTTATGCCAGAGGCCTCAAAATAATCCTCCATGATTTTGAGAGTCCCGGAACCGGCCTCCCTCAAGATGAAAGGTTCCTGTGCAAGCTCTCTTAATGAGATCTCGCCTTTTTCGGCCCACTGGTGTTTGGCAGGCACTGCGAGGACAAGTTCGTCCTTCCATAGTTCCCTGCTTATGAGGCTTCTGTGGGAGGCCTTTGATCCGACAACTCCTAGCTCAAGATCGCCTGCCAGAACACGGTCCTGGATTTCGCTTGTGTCTGCAACCGCCAGGTTGACAGATACGAATGGGTATTGCTCGTGAAAACGACCGATTACCTTGGGGAGGATGTATTCCCCTGGAATGGTGCTTCCGCCCATATGGATTTCTCCACGCTTTACACCAAGAAAATCCTGCAATTCTAAGGATGCTGTTTTCTTCATCTCAAGCAGCAGGACCGCATGCTTATAAAGGACTTCGCCGGCCTTGGTCGGAACAACCTGCCTAGCCAAACGATCAAGGAGTCTGGTTCCAACCGCTTTTTCAAGTGTGGCGATTCTCTCGCTGACTGATGCCTGAGCCAGGAAAACCTCATCGGCGGCCTTTGAAATACTACTCAGTTCAACGACCTTCCGAAAAACCTCCAGCTGGCGAAGGTCAAAATCTATGGACAGATTTCTCGGGGGAATGCGTTTTTTCATGTTACGTAAAGCTTTGGCAAATGACCCCGGCGCTACGCTTCAGGGTCGTTTGCTAAATTCTTACGAAAAAGATAATACGAATATGGGCAAAAAGGAAGCTAAAACCGATGAATTCAGCAAATATAATCCTTGTTTCTTCATGAAGAAAATTACGGGAGATATTTATGATCTCAACGTCTAAAAAACATTCCACCAAGAAGTAAGATGCTACAGAAGATAACAGCGGGGAAGGACTATATATTGTGCCTTAACTTGTTTGCGATAAGTCGTTCTTTTGCTATCTCGTGCCCATCCAGAAATGGCCTTTATGGATGGAAGCCTTCAGCCATTAGTAGTTAGCTGTTAGCATAAAAGGCAAAAAACTGGTTGGTTAGCTAAAGGCTAATGGCTAAGAGCTAATTGCTC
>JAXHTA010000473.1:0-3022 GCA_034190285.1 Thermodesulfobacteriota bacterium
CAGGTCTTTCGTCTTGCTATAAGTCCTCTGGCTCATCAATATCTGTCCGGCCTTGGCAAGTGCTTCAAGACGTGCGGCCACGTTCACCTGGTTCCCGATGACCGTATAGTCTCTATGCATATCAGAACCAATATTTCCAACGGTCACGAATCCGGTGTTGATTCCGATACCCACTCCCAGTTCATGGCCATACTGGTCCCATTCATTCCTCAAATCCGCTACCTGGTTTTGCATGTCGATGGCCATCCGCACAGCCCGCTCTGCATGATCCTCCATCGGAATCGGATCACCGAAAAAGATAAGGAGCCCGTCACCCACGATCTTATTCAGGGTACCATCATGATTGTGGATGATCTTGATCATTTCTGAGAGATACCTGTCCAAGAGATGAAACAGCTCCTCGGACTCCAGGCTGTCCGTAAGGCTTGAGAAGCCTCTGATATCCGTAAACACCACGGTCAGCATTTTTCTTTGCGGCTCTGTTCCGAAGCTGTGACCGCTGGTAAGAATTCTTTCTGTCAGCTTGGGCGAGAGATATCGTCTGAGTTCGTTATATCTTTCCAGTTGACTGATCTGGTTCTCCACCTTTGATTCCAGGTTCTGATTTAACTGGAGCAAATCCTGTTGGGCCTTTTTCAGCTCCGCGGTCCGCTTTTCCACCTTCTGCTCCAGTTCTCTGGAGTATTCGTCTAGCCTGGCCTTTGCCATCCTCAATTCAACATTGGTTTTCTCAAGAGTGAGATAGGCCTCATTCTTGGCCCCGATGCTTTTTCTAAGTTGATCGATTGTTTCAAGCAATTCGGTCCCGGAATCATTTGGAGTTTCACCGACCCTAAATATCTGGGAGAGACGGTGAAAGAAGGAGAGCTGGTCATATGTGATATCTACAATAAAATAGGGGGCCTTAAAGATCTCCCCTGCCTTTAAGAGAATGCGGTTGTCAGCCCGGATGGTCTCTTTAATGAGTATGGCCTCCTTACTTTCTTCAACGCCCAAAGGGTATCTGGGCCGATGTTCTGTGTGCTTGCCTAGGAATACCTTTCGGCCATTCAGGATTTCAGGCTTCAAAAGGACTTTTTCTCCTACGGGGCGGCGTCGCCCGGTGACTGGATCCCTCAGGGACAAGACACCTTCATCAATTCGGACATCAAGTCCGTATGGAAGGAATTCCGGCTCTTCATTGAATAGGATTTCGGGGTCATATGGTTTTAGGGGCTGTCTTACGGACGCCGGAGGCAACCCCCAGATGGTGGGAATGGCGGCAAAGATCCCTCTCGTGTAAGGGTCGCCTATGTAATCCTTATTTGGATCGAAATCGCTATGAAACTCAATTCTTAGGGTGGTCCGGACTTTCTTAAGCTGGCGATCATAGGCAGGAGGTAAAACTATCTCTATCTCTTTTGTGTCAACAAAATTCTTATTAAAAAATGGGAGTCTTTTGAATCCTTCGTTGGGTGATGCAAAGACCTTCTCAAAGTAGTGGACACGCCCCAGGGAACGGAGTCTTGCTGATGAGGCTCCGCAGTTGAAAAAGAAATTCGGCTCATCAACCATTTCCCTGGCCCTGCGGAATATCAGCTGGAAGTTTTCATAGGTAGTCCATTCGTCTTCGTTCAGGAAGAAGTCGTCAGGAGATGGATATTCTTCGGCAGGGTAAGTAAGCCCTTCAAACAGGGATTCACAGTTGTCCTGTTTGCTGTTGACATAGGTGGCTATGATCTTTATATTCCGATTGCTGATACAATCCACACGGCTCATAACGCAACCCCCATTGCCAGATCAAAAGCGGATTCTCTTGTCTCGGATTCTTGGAGCCTCTAAAGGAGACCATGATCTGAGGAGAGAGAGGCTGATACCTTTTCATATTGTTCAATGAGCGATATCAGGTCCCGTGAAGGAACCGTTCTGCTCACGTGCCCAAGGATTCCATAGCCTTCTGCCTTATCGTGTACTTCCTTTTTTTGAAGATCAGTTATGAGGATGATAGAGGTCATCGGTGAGGCCATGACAATCTCTTTCATTACATCAAACGGGGAATCACCTTCATCCGTATTTCCGATTAAAATTAACCCGTAAGGCTTTTCTCTTAAAATTGGTAATGGCTCTACCCTCCCTGAACAGGTCCTTATCCGGCACGGCTTATCCTCGAGAGCATTAAGAATCAAATTGACAACTTCTTGATCCTTTTCTACTACTACCACCCCTAATTCTTCCTTGCCTCTCATTTCTTCCTTTCTCCCAAAAGGGCACCTAAGCAAATCGAAAGAATTTAACATTTTGAAAATAAGACGCTTTGACCCCCATGGGTCCCTAACCAGCTTACATTTGTTTCAAAGGGCCAAAGTGTTGCAACTGAAGATGATATTATCGACCGATGTATCTCAAAAATCGTGACCATAATAGCCGTACCTTTGATAAGCCGTCAAGTTGATTTCCATTGATCGAATTTCGCCTTGACAAGTTTGAATAGTTCTATAAAATCAAAAGTCTGAGGTTTCGGGACGTGGCGCAGTCTGGAAGCGCACCTGAATGGGGTTCAGGGGGCCCGGGGTTCAAATCCCCGCGTCCCGACCAGTGATTTCAATAAGTTAGCCGGTGTGTGAAACAGCGGGATTTAAAGATGTGACAGTTTTTGACATCTATCATCGGCAGGGCTTTGGGGGGCGGTCAATCCGTTTACAAGATTGACCGCTTTTTTTTGTGCTCCTGGCTCAAATGAGCATATCTCAAGGTCATTGTCATTTCCTTATGTCCAAGGATCTCTTGAAGCTCCTTAAGACTTCCACCTCTCATTATAAAGTGGCTCGCAAATGTGTCTCAAGTCAGTAAATTCCGGTTAAGGACTTGCATAACAAGTTGAACTGGCAATATTGCTGGAAATTTCGCTGAGCCTGTTTCCTGCAGCGCTACGGATTTCATTTTGAATCTTGATGCGAAGTTCTCGGACTCTTTTTATGCTGACTTTTTCATTATGTTGTTCACGACAATAAATAGCGAGCAGTAAATAAGTGATTAGACCAGC
>JAXHTA010000474.1:0-3017 GCA_034190285.1 Thermodesulfobacteriota bacterium
GGATGGTACGAGACACCAGATGTGGATATTGCAGGACCCAGCCATTATAAAAAAGGTAGCTGAATCCATGTCAAAAAAATCCATTTTTATTGCAGATGGCCATCACCGTTACGAGACATCACGCAATTTCAGGAACATTATGAGGGCCAGGTACGGAATGCGGACCGCCAACAGGTCCTATGAATACACCATGATGTACTTGACCAACATGGATGATGAAGGCCTTACAATCCTACCTTCCCATCGGATCCTCAAAAGCGCTCCCAATTTTCAGATCAACCCTTTTTTTGAAAGAATCAAGAGGTGGTTTGATATAACGAAATCCCAGTTGCCACTCCCCAATACCGCCCGGGAACGCACTGCTTTAAAACAGAGGCTCAAAGAAGGAGGCCAGCACAACCCCACTTTCGGCTTTTACCATAAAGGGGACGATCAGCTCTACATCCTTTCACTCAAACCGGGGGCAATCGAGATGGTTGGCGATGATCTTCATCCTATGCTCAAGAGACTTGATGTGCTTGTCCTCTCCAGGCTCATTTTGCAGAAAGGCCTTGGTTTCAGCAAGGAAGATCTGGATGACGACAAGGTTTTTCATTATGAAAGCAGCGTGGGCACGGCAATGTCACACGTCCAATCTGGAGACTATCAAATGACGTTTTTACTTAACCCCACTAAGATGGAGCATGTAAAGGAAATTGCGAGCAAATCTTTAATAATGCCCAGGAAATCGACCTATTTCTACCCCAAGATCTTAACGGGTCTGGTATTCAATAAGATAGATCCTTATGAAACTATCCAGATCACATAAGATCGACTTGCGCCCTGACGAACGGATTGACTACTTCATGGAGGGCCGTTTGAAACTTATCCAATCGAAAAACGGTTACAGATTTTCCATTGATGCCGTCCTGCTTTCCGAATTTGTGGTAGTCAATCCGGGGGACTTGGTGGTTGACCTTGGCACAGGCTGTGGCGTGGTTCTTTTGATCCTGCTCCTCACAAAACCGGTGGGACACGTTTTTGGGCTGGAGATCCAAGAAGAACTGGCCGCACAGGCGTCACGAAATGCCATCCTTAACGGATTTGAGGACAGAATGGAGGTTATTTTAGGGGATATCAAGCATCTTCCCCTGACCGAGCAATCGGCGGATGTGGTCGTATGTAATCCTCCATATCGCAAAATGAAAAGCGGGCGCACCAACCCCGATCCGCGCAGGGCCATTGCCAGACATGAGGTATTGGCCTCTATTGATGATATCTTAGGTGCGGCCAGACGCCTCCTCCGTAGAAAAGGCAGGCTGATCTTGATCTATCCATCTGTTCGGCTGGTTGATATGCTGGTCCGCATGAGATATTTCGGCCTGGAGCCGAAAACAATCCAGGTCAATTATCCCGGTCTGCGATCGTACGGCAAGCTGGTACTCATAGAGGCACTGTCGGGAGGAAGACCGGGTGTAAGAATCAGCCCCCCCATCTTTGGTCAGGGAAACTTTTCCATTTTGGCCCCACCCTGAATTCTATTTTTTCTACGGCTTTTCGGCCCAGCCTTTTGTTCAATTGCTCTCTGACATTCTCCTCCACAAATTTCAGCTCCTGAAGCCAAATCGGGTCCCATACCGTGACCCTGAGTCTTCCATTCTTGATCCATGAAGGCTGTGCATTCTTGGAGATGGCGGGTCCTACAGCCTCATCCCAGACCTTCCAAATACGCGCGTCTTCAGCGTTAAATGGGAGAGTGCCATGGCTAAACAGATTCGCGATAACATCCTTCAGCGAAGTCAGTTTCTTCCTGTCCGTGCCCATAACTTTGACCAGTTTTGAAAATACCCTCGGCACATGGGCCCCAGAGGGGCCTGCCTGCGCATAGCTCATACAGGCATTTACATACGGCTGGCCCAGCCTTTACTAAGGTAAGAAGTCAGCCCTTTGAAAATAATGATGTCAAGGCAGTGTATGCTCGGATCCAACGGTTCATTGTCTTTCACCCGTAACGGGTGTTTCCCGGCAGGGTCATTCACCCTGAGAGTAGGAACAGAAACTCAGGAAACACCCGTTTTACTTGAGGCGACCCCTAATGTTCCCTTAAATATGAATCAGAATGTGGATTGGCAAAACGCCATTGATCAGTATTCTTGTTGAATATAGCATCAAGTGATGCGGTCTTGATAACGATATAATCTTCGAAGTTACCAGTGGCGACAGCAAAAACTTCATAGACAATATCATTACGTTCAGTCCCTTTAGCTCTCAGATCTATTTTGTCAAATTTGAGCTATTCTTGAATGGCACACTTGCTTCTTAAGGCAGGTTTGATTACCTGTTCTATAAACTTAACTTGGGTGAAATACTCATTATCATATTTATAGAAACCACGCTCTATCATCAATTCTTCATATTCAGCGGGCGAATGCCATTCGCCTTCATATTTCACATGTTCATGTTCCTGCAATATTTCTTCATATTCCTGAGAAGAGTACCATTTTCCTTTGAACTGCAGATATCCTTTCTTGAAATATGTTATATTTTCATTATTTAAGGCGGAGAGGATTTCGCTTTCATAGTATCTATACGCCTGAAAGTCTTTCAGTCGGCTCCTTTGTACAATGGCAAGAGATTGTTCAAAATACTCAGAGGCCTTCCCATAATTGTTTTTCTTCAGTTCGTTCTTACCTTTCTCCAACAGTCTCCTTATTTCGTTCTTTTCATCGGCTATCATTGAATGCTTCAATACCGATAATATATGGTGCTTGTGTTTTTCATAAATGAGACTATCTATTGAGTTACAACTGCCTGCCCTTATTTCATTTTTTAAAAAGGTGCAATATTCTTCGACGGCATCAGAGATTATAGATTCTACCTTTTGTCTACGTTTACCTGATGGATGGTCTGCTAAATAAGAATCATATGCGGATATTCGTGCATCATAATCACTTTGCGAAATTTCTTTTAACTTCTCAAATCTTTGATCATCTATTGCATCTCTAATTTCAGCAAGTTTCCGCTGAATTTGACCAACA
>JAXHTA010000475.1:0-3011 GCA_034190285.1 Thermodesulfobacteriota bacterium
TTCCACATGAGACTTATGCAATATGCGATTCAGGGATTCCGGAAAATTCTTGAATAGGACCCCTCTAAGACTGCGACCGGACGCCTTGGCCCTCCTCTCCCATGCATCGCGTCCATTCTTGGTGGGATTAACAGACACCGTGTAAAATCGATTTGACCGGAGGGACTTAAGGACCATCAATAATGGTCTGAGACGAATCTCTCAACGGTCTTTGGAAGATCGAAAAGCTCAAGCAGCCTTTTCCGCCCTTCCGAGAAATCTTCCTCCTTTATGACATCTTGACTAATGGCTCTTGCCATCTCTTCAGGGGAGTCAGGTTGTACTACTATACCTGCTTGATATTTTCTAATCAGATGGCCCATATCCCCTACATCAGTGACTATAACCGGTGATCCGTTTTGTAGCGCATCAGAGAGCACGACGGGTATTGATTCTATGCGGGATGGAATAATCAGTGCGTGGCATGCTCTCAAATAAGCAACCACTTCCTCAGCACAGATATACCCTCCGAGAGAAACAACTCCAGAGATACGTCTTTTGCGTATGAGTTCCTCCAGACTCTTCTTGAGCGGGCCACCGCCGAAAAAGTGAAAGTGGACTTTCTTCAGAGTTGATGGCTCCAACTTTGAGATGGCCTCTAATAAGACATCCGGTCCCTTGTTGGGGTGATAGCGTCCGATAAATACATAGTTCCTTTTGTCAGGCTCAAGGTCGGCATTAACTGACACACTTACCGGCAGGCGCCGAGATGTGGACAGAAAATGGCATTTCTTCCCGGTAAGCGACTCCACATCCGCGCTCAATTGATATCCGTCAGCATAAAGGGTGTGAGCCTGTTTGAGGATCACGCGTAGAAACCACCTCCTAAGCGTTCCTCTTTCGTATTCCCAGACATCTGACCCCAGGCACCAGACCGCGTAACGGGTCCCATATGCCCATTTAAGAAACAACGCCCACAGGCCGGATGGAATGGCCCAGAATGCCAGAGTAAGATCCACATTGTGCCTACGTCCGGCTTTCAAAACGGCAAATACACCACGGAGGATTACTGAGGTGATTGGGACAATATCTTGTGGAAAGCGCAGGGTGGACAGAGGTGTTTCCGTGCCCGCCCATCTGAACCGGATTACCCTAACCTTGGATTCATCGACACCGGATGATCCTTGATCCGTCTTTTGCGTTAGAACAGTCACTTCAGCTTTATCCGCCAACTCATCAGCGAAGTCTTTGACAAAACTTCCCGCCGCAGCTCGACGGTCTTCTCTATATCCCGGGTAAGAGCTTGTTATTAGCAGTATACGCTTTCTGCCAAAGCCAGGCATAAAGATCAGACCTGCTTATCCCCTTCGCTCTTGTCAAACCTCATCTGACATATCTGTTCAGAGATAAGGCCCATCATGAATATGAGGACTGAGGTCGTAAACAGAAGCGCACTCATGTTAGTGAAACGGCCCCAGGCAAAAAATGTATAAAGATAGTAACCGAGGCCCAGGAGGAATACCATGCCGCCGACAGGGAGAAATACCCTAAGCGGGGAATAAAGAGTACATATCTTGGTGATTATCAAAAAGAACTTTGTCCCGTCTCGCAACATTTTTATTTCGCTTTTCCCCTGTTTTCGGCGTCGTACATTAATTGAAACATATTTCACACTTCTTCCACTGCGCAGAACAGCCAGCGTAAGGGTGGTTGGATAGGAATAGTTATTGGGAAGGAGGTATAGGAAACTGCTGGCGATGTCGGACTTTACAGCGCGAAACCCGGATGTCAAATCCTGGACAGAAAATCTGGTCACGTATGATGCCAGCAGGCCGTATATCCAGTTACCCAGCGCACGGCTCCATGAGGCCTGAATACCCTTTGGTCTAGCGCCGACAACCATGTCGAAGCGCGGAAAATATTCAAGTAATTTCCCTATATCCTCAGGGTTGTGCTGACCATCTCCGTCCATGAACACCAAGACATCTCCTGAAGCAATCCTTATGCCGTTTTTTATTGCAGCGCCGTTGCCAATGTTATAAGGATGGCTGTGGACGACGGCACCCGCATCCTCGGCGATTGTTGCCGTATCATCCGTGGAGCCGTCATTGATGACGATGAGTTCAAATTCGGGAAACAAACTCTTTGTTTTCCTAACCACTTCTCCAATGGTCTCGGCTTCGTTGTATGCCGGAATAATTATGGAGGCCTTCGCTTTTTTCATTTTTTTGACCGGCCCTGTCCTTACAGACTATCAGGTCGATTTTGCCAACCGCAATATCTCAAAAATTTAAGGTATATTCTCATGGCTGCTTTGTCTTGTCGAATTTCTTGAGAGCTTACTGCCATTCAGCATAATATATGGATGATAAAGGGTTTCTTGGGCTATGTCAATAAAGCATGGATCATGCCTCGGTAAAGTCAAGTTCGGCGTATCTGCTCATTATCTAGGCGGCTCAGAAACAGATATAATGTGCAAGCATGGATCTATCAGGTTTATTAATCAGCGGAAGAAGCTGAATAAGTTTCACTCATCGCTGGGCTTCACGAAATTGCTTTAAAGGAATGAGAAGCTTATGGACAAAATTCTCTGAAGACTCCGCTGGGGGGTCTTCAGCATGGTTGCAGTTTTCGAGTCATAACATTCAGAATCGCTGAAATTACCGATATCAGTTACACAAGATGTGCTTTCTGTGATAAATATTGTCTGAACTGAAACCAGGTATTTTCGTCAAGGTCAAAGGTCAAGGGAGGTCGAAATCTTAACCGCAGGAATATATTTAATATTTCGAAGGTCAAAGTCTTGATATGACCTAGGATTGGCGAAAAGGACGGTTTTCGTTTGGGCACCAAATATGAAAATCAAGGCCGTAATTTCGCAATTAACGGGTACGCCACAATGCCCCCTATGCTTGACATGGCAGGGTTTCTAAATGATCAGCAAGAAAGACTCTTTTGATTTGGGCCTGAAATGGCATTTTCCTGATGGTGGAAGATACACATTCGCCTTCGTCACACTTCTCATATTTCTC
>JAXHTA010000476.1:0-3005 GCA_034190285.1 Thermodesulfobacteriota bacterium
GCCCACCTTTCCCCAAATTTTCCTCCATTAACCACCAGTACCCGGTCGCCCCTGGAAAGCATATTGGCTACGGTTCCTTCCATTGCTCCCGTTCCCGAGGAGGATTGGATCAATACTTCATTTTTTGTTTGGAACAGATAGCGAAGATTCTCTCTCACCTCCTGAAACATTTCCTCATACTCGGGAGATCGATGATGAACAATCGGCTCGGCCATTTTGAGAAGAATGTTCGGTGGTATCGGGGTGGGCCCGGGAGTTAAGAGATAATTCTTTTTCATCGACATCTAACCTTTCATTAATCTTTATATATAAATTGTAAAATTCGATTAATTAAAATTTGGAAATTCATACCCGGACAAAAGTAATGACCCCTATTCTTGAAAAATTGGGATCCCTTTTTCTGTACCTAAAGATGAATGGAGCGTGCTAAAGGGCAATAGTTTTTCAAAAAAATAGGGGCCATTACGAAAATAGTTTTCAATTTTCGATTTTTTTAAAATTGGGCAACCAATTGACTGATACAAAAAACTGTAAACAGTGAAACACATTAAAATCATGTAGCATAGTTTAATCGGACCCAAACAACAGCAAACACCATTATGCCAATAATTCAATTATGTTACCAGCCTGACATCAGTCAAAAAGATATCCCCATTTTTTCAATTCACCTGTGATATTTCTAAAAAAGATTTCTTGTCTCCGTCTCCATTTCCTTATGTTTCTTGCCGTCAGAGACATCTCTTCGTTCTTCTCCTGATAAAGAATATAAAAGATTTCTATCAGAATCAATTATTGATGTCAAGAAGTAACATTAATTCTCATTATGCAAAATGGCTATTGAGTTAATTATAAAAAAATTATGTTAGGATGGGAATGTTTCGTTCGCCGGAGGGTGCAATTAAAACTGTTGGTTTTTATCATTAACGAATATGGGGTAGGTCAGCTCATTTTTGAAGAAGGGGGGAAAAAGAACTAGACAAAGAGGGAAAAATAGTGTAGATGAACATGGGAGAATATATGATAAGGAGGTTCCCATGTTTAATAGGAAAGTTAGTTTAGAAGAGCGTTTGAAGAAGTATCCCTATCTGAGGTCAAGGTTTGAATCTATGCTTGATATTGTTGAAGACAAATCGTGCAGTGTGGATAGGGCAGATGAGGCGGAGGAGCTTTTAATTGAAGAGATGAGGCAACTGGGCACAGAAGCGTTGCATGATTGGGCAAAGGGCAAGGAAGTGGAGAAGGTTGAGGAGTTACTTGATGATAAAGGTAGTATAAAACGGCAAGGTAAAAAAAAATTTCGTGGCACACGACTTTTGGAGAAATAAGTATCTTTGAGCGGAGGTTTTTCAATGAGGGGCATTTACTGAGGCCCTTTAGTTATTCAGCGGGGGTGAAAGCAAGGGGGTATTCTTTGCCTTTACAGCGTCGAATTGTAGACTTCGGGGCGGATGAGTCATTTTCCAAGGCTTGCGAGAAGATGAAGGAGCACTATGGGATTACGATACCTGTTAGCAGTATGCAGAGCATTACTGAGAGTCATGGGGAAGAGATTAAGGGTGATGAGCAACTGCAGGCTGATATTCCTGATGAGGGAGGGGTAGACTCTTTGATTGCTGAGATGGATGGCACGATGGTTCCTATAGTGGACACGTTTGAGAAGACTGATGAGGGAGGAAAGCTTATAGACAAGCGTAAAACTCGACAAGTGCGTTGGAAGGAGGCTCGATTGACCCTTTCTCATCCAAAGGGGTCTGTAAGTCCTGTTTATGGATCAACCTTGGGAGGTCCGGATGAAGCTGGCGATCAATTGGCCCACTGTGCGATACTTGCTGGGATGGATCAACGGAGCAAAATCCATTGCGTTGGTGATGGGGCTTTATGGGTTTATGACCAAGTGGACAGGGTATTCGGAGCCCAGGCCGATTTTCTCGTAGATTTTTATCACTTATGCGATTATCTTGCCTCTGCCTCCAAGCTTTGTGCTCCTGAAAATACGTCTGTTTGGATGGAGCAGCAAAAACAACGGATGAAAGAAAATGATGTCTCAGGGGTTCTTAAAGCACTACAACCTCATATAGAGCCGGAGTCAGTCCCAGACAAGGATGCACCTGTTAGAAAATGCTATCGCTATATCCTAAATCGGCCAGGTCAGTTTGATTATAAAGGAGCACTGGACGCTGATTTGCCTATTGGCTCCGGTGAAATCGAAAGTGCTCACCGCTATGTCATTCAGGAAAGGTTGAAAATTGCAGGGGCATGGTGGAAGGAAAACAATGCGGAAAACATCCTATCATTAAGGACACTCCGTATAAATAACAACTGGGACAACTACTGGGTCAACTATTACGATAAAGCTGCTTAGTCCCTTAGTTGTATAGTTCTTGCAAAAATGGCAAAAGAAAATCGTAACTGTTTTGGTTGTCAGGTTCAAGGTTGATTGTTTTCTAACCACTGAACCTGAGTAGTTACTTCTTTCTTGGTTCTGGCTTGTCCGGGTTAAGCAATTTGACCAACACTTTTAATTGCACCCCTTGGATGTTGACATACGAATCTCGATCTGATAAACATGGTTTCAACCTAGAATACGTTGCATGAGTTTCCCTCCTTTTTCAATCCGCCTTCTGAAAAATAATCCAGGACACAGCATACAATCCTAACATCGAGTACACATGTGATGGGACAGCCCCTGCCGTGGAGTTTGGGTGAGGGGTATGACGTTTCGGGTCGCGCGGAGGGATCCATAGCGCGGCATCATTCTCGTCTCCGGCGACGCCATCGAGGGCAACGAAGAAGATGTGGGTCGGATGCTCAACCACCTGTTTGAACGCGGCGCCAACGTCATTTATGGAGGGCTGGCCCAGGTGCACGTTTCCGGTCACGACAGCCGTGAAGACATGCGCATCATGCTGGAAGCCGTCCAGCCGCGTTTTTTGATCCCCGTTCACGGTCACAGCCGCCATCTGCACCTGCATGCCCGTTTGGCGCAACAACACGGTATCAGCGCT
>JAXHTA010000477.1:0-3005 GCA_034190285.1 Thermodesulfobacteriota bacterium
CACTCATCAGAGGCTATGCAGCGCTGCCGAGCCCGAACATAAACAGATATATGAGCGTATGGGACTTAGAAAAGCCCCTCTGCCAAGGAAAAGACATATTGCAGAATGAGTAGTGACCATACAGGCCGCAAAAGCTGCACCCGGTGCAGGTCCGTCTTCAGATTTGGCAAGCTTGGGCTAAGGGAATACCTATGAATATGAGTATTACAAGCTCTTGCCATTTTTGCCACAATATTCAAGCGTAACACTTAGACCCTTTGAACCAAATGTATGCTTGTTAAGGGCTCGTGTGGATCCAAGTCTCTTGTTTTAAAAAGGCTAAACAATCGTTAAATCCAATCTAAAACTTGTGGGCACCGTGGGTTCCCAGCGATATCATGACCTGCGCGAAGATTTCCCAGACATCCTTATCTTCATCTGATAGCTGATACTCGCCTTTATTCACTTGCAGACGAATTAGTGAAAACTCAGTTGGCGAAAAGTCCACCATGCCAGCTAGCCGGTAACTGTCATCATAGCTCGCGCTCGTGCCATCTGGAAACTCACTCTTGTTCGTGAGACCCACCTGATCCAAACGAAGTGCTGCTCGCCAGCGAGGCAGCAACCCGTAGACAGCCTGAATATAGTATCCATCCTGCTTGTCAATACGATCTTCTCCTACCAAGGCGGGATTCAATTCGTGTTTGTCAACGGAGAGATCCTTTTTCCGCCAAAGATACTCACCCTGCAGTGTAAAATCGCCCATACCATGCTCAAGGCCTGGGCCATATTTATATACAAAATCCACTCCCCAGAAGGTACCTCGCCCATCCAGCCAATGATCGTTTGTGCCGTCGCTGTTACCGTCATGGGCCTCCTGATGAGTACCGTTACTCCCGAAAACGCCGATTTGCAGGCCGTGTTCTTGAGGAAGATCGGGGGAGAATTTCAACCAGCCAACCCAGAGCCTCGGGCCGTCTTTGTCGGGGAGTGCGTCTCCACCGATGTGATTAAACAGAAGTTCGTTATCTCCTTGATAGGCCTCTAAACCGGCAAGCAAATGAAATGGTGTTGGAGCAAGCCAGGAAAGCTGGAGACCTTTTTCATTGAGACCATGGGCACCCAATGTCAGATTGTGGATAAGGGGTTGATCAATAAAATCCCATTCGTGTGAGTGTTGTTGATTGATGCGACCGAAGTGGCTGAAGAATTTCCCTGCTTGGAGCTGAAAGCCAGCTGGGAGGCAGGTCGTTTGGATCACGGCTTCTTCTATTTCAGCGTCATCTTCAGAAACTGCTGCAATGGCATAAGCCTTGAAATACGGGTCCACCTCACCGGAGAAGTAAAGCTCCAGATGTCGCAAATTAAAACCTTCTTCTAACACAGAGTGCTCATGGCCGTGTCCATGCTCATGGGGGTGTCCGAACCCAGCCATTCCTTCAGTGATATCTCCGATTTCATCTGAAGCGTCGCTGTTATGGTAATAAGTGTCTATAATGACTGAGATATCCGGATTAAGGCTTTGCAAGGCTCGACCAGCGGAAGACAAGAGGTTACGTGTCTCAGAGCCTTGAGACTCTGCAACCGATTTCTCTATTTCTATTTTTAGTTCGGCCTCCTTCGTGAGCATGTCCTTCTTAAGTATTTCACTTGAAATTCCATCAAGTCTTTTTTGCATCACTTTGAGCTGGGCTTCGTGCGCTTTTCGCTCCTCTTTTATCAGCTCACGAAGCTCTTGAATCTCCTTTTTGAGTTCATTAGTAGCGTCAGTTGGAACGACTTTCTCTTGGCCAAAAGCGGGGGCTCCCTGCGCAAAAAGAATGGCCAAAACACATAGAATACCGGACAATTTTCTGTTCATAATAACTCCTTTGTAGCACTCTAGCCCTTTGAAGCAAAGGTAAGCTGGCCAAAGCGTCTTATTTTCAAAAGGCTGAATTCTTAAACTCCTTTCCATACAACAGGCCCACTGGCGCAGATATACCACAAGAATCCTCTAACGCGCGCCAGCGTGAGGCTGCTACTTCCTATGCCCTAACGAAAACTGTCTTTTCCGCCAATTTCTGCTTAATATTAGCCGCTTAATCTGCTATATATTTAATGTATTCATGCGGTTAAGAGCTTGATCGGCCTTGAGCTTGACGAAACATCCTGGCTCTCGGTCAGACACTACACATAGATAAGATCTATGTCTTGTTGAATTGGAATCTCAGGAAAAGGTCGAAAAAGGCGGAGCGCGGGTCAAAAAAGGCGAGGCACTCCGTTTCCAGGGAAGAAAATTGTCAACCTGTTGATAGGCTCCGGAAACGCAACCGCGAATTGATACATGCGTGTAGTTTGCGGTGCAGTGGGTCTTGGCGGACGACAAAAAATCACAAATTAAGCACTTGATCTTGAGCTTGAAAGATGCCTCATCCTGATAGTATAAGGTCTTCCGATCGTCCGCCTTGTGCAGACAGATCTCATGCAGGATGAGATGGGAATGGAATAACGGATGTAAAAGATGCGCGCCTACGACCGCGAAAAGAAATGCTGTCAACGCGAGGGCATTTAAAAATTTTAGAATAGCAGTTGATCGAGTCATACACACTTAAAGTCTTTCGATTTACGAAAATAATCACGCTGCGAAAAGAGCGGTCTCTTTCAGGCTCGGTTAGCTCTATATAACGAAGCTCTTTACCTTTGTATCTCCAATGAACAAGGTCCGAAAAAGCGAGAGAGCCCAAAACAAGACAGAGAACGAACCAAAGCTTGCGGTCGTTGTTCGGCTTTGTGACGGGGCCAATCATGCTAATAGATCTGGCCTTCTACATCTTTCTTGCAACCTTCACCAAATGAACTGAAGGGGCAATCATTTGACTCTCAATAGTCTTTTCCAGTTTTCCACTCATAAGTGGATCTAACCTATATTTATCGGGATTATTCAAACTGCATTTGCCCTGGATTTGATCTCTAAAGCAAGGAATAGAATGTGTTTCATCTATAGCATATATTTCATGTTTGTATTCACCTACAGGCAGGTCTTC
>JAXHTA010000478.1:0-2996 GCA_034190285.1 Thermodesulfobacteriota bacterium
GGTAACGCCCTTGCCTTAAGCTAATAGTTTATGTTAAGTTATGTTCATAACTTAACAGCAGTTCAGCTATAGGGGACTTACACCCCATAAGCTCATGCCCATGCCGGGCGTACCACAATAGAGTGCAGCCGACTTACTGGAAGCCGCGCCGCTTCGCTCTGCGCCTTCCAGTAAGCGGATGACTCTTCACGTTATGATCACTGATTAGGAGTAATTCATGGGCAGAGCGAGTAGAAGTAAAACAAAAAAGAAAAAAGTTGAAGAAAAAGAGCCAAAAATGGATCGTAGTTACCTATTAACACAACTTGATAAGATTGGTCAGAGGTTGAAGGTGGATGCAGAGCAGTACATTGGAGACTCAACTCTAAACACTACTGACAAAGGAAAGGCACTAGAGAATATCTTGATTGCCTTTCTTCGTGCCCATTTGCCACGATGGTTTGATGTTGATTCTGGTTATATAATGAATGATTCTGGTGAGATGAGTCTACAGCAGGATGTAGTTATCTATGACCCGATGGGTTGCGTTCTTCTCAAGAACACTGATAACGGGAAGGTGTTTCCTGCTGAATCGGTTTACGCAGCGATTGAGGTTAAGACTAGACTTGGCAAGACTGATTTTCTGGATTGCAGCAAGAAGGCGAAATCTGTAAAAATGCTTAGCGGGACAAGATTGTATGTCGAAAAACCCAAAAGTAGGGAGCAATGCCTTTGCAAGGTGGATAGAATTGAACCATACGGTGGAACTTGCTTTTGCTGTGGGTTTGCCTTTAATGGCACCAAAGATATAAAAGCTTATGGGAAAGATCTGGTGACTAATGATGAGTATATGGATGGCCTCTTTATTCTTGACACTGGAGCCTTAGCATTTGGCTTAAAAGGGGAAATGGTGGATAAGGAGCATTACCTTATATCCACTACTACAGACCGAAAGAAAGCGACCGAGATATTTGGAGGTTACGGCAACGAGTTGAGCACTGAAAGCTACGTCCTTCTTATGTTGTTATGTCAGCTTATGGACCATTTTAAAGCCGCTTCCCAAAGGCGAGCCCTGTTCCACATCTCCAACTACATTCATTTATTCGAGGGTGCCTACAACAGCTTTTTTGGGCCGCTGAAAGACATCAGGAGATAATTCAATGGTTGTGAATTCATAATCGGGTAAGGGGTAGTTTTTCTCTACCCCTCCCCACAACACCCCGCATGCGGGTCCGCACGGGGCGTTTCACAGAACCTATCGGGCCGTAGCCGGATAATGGATGTTCACCCACAGTTCTTTGACAGATAGAAGCCCCTGATCTTTGAGCCATTGATTAGTCATGCCAGTCTGGGTTGCCAGGGTACGTGCACACTTCCACGGGCCTTTTCTACTGAAACACATGGGAATAGCCACTCCGGGATGTGTACCTATTTTATGAAGATTTCGCACCCTGGTTTTAAACCTACGCCACTGTTTCCAATAGCACATTCGTATTCTTCTCCTGAGCCAATGATCGATTTCCGGTATTGGACGATAATACTCCGATATCCCGAAATAATTCATCCAGCCCCGGAGATACTGGGCAAGCTTCTCAAACCGATATTCCATGGAAACAAACCAGCTTCTTCCGGTCAGTCTTTTGACTCTCCGTTTAAATTCCCGGAAGGCCTTATCAGACCATCTGATTTTGGTTCCTTTAAAGGTAAATCCAAGGAAGTCGGTTTTATCGGTCGGCGCCACCTGGCTTTTATCCAGATTGACCTTGAGCTTGAGCTTACGCTCGAGGAAGCGTTGGACGCTTAGCATTACACGTTCACCCGCCCGCTGAGACTTAACCAAAATGATGAAGTCATCAGCGTAGCGGACGAATCTGTGGTCACGGCGTTCAAGCTCCTTATCCAGGTCATCTAAGAGGATATTGGCTAAAAGCGGCGAAAGCGGCCCCCCTTGGGGAACCCCTTTTCGGGTAGCCTGAAGGCGACCGTTGACCATGACCCCGGCACGCAAGTATTTTCCGATAAGCTTCAGAACACGCTTGTCTCTTATCTTTCGGGCCACGCGGTGCATGAGCACATCGTGATTGACCGTGTCGAAGAATTTGGACAAATCCATGTCCACGGCGATACGGCAGCCCTCCAGGATGTACTCACGTATCTGGTAAACGGCGTCATGTGCCGACCTGCCTGGTCTGAAGCCATAACTATAATCCGAGAAACCCGGATCAAAGATTGGCCTCAAGACCTGATAAATGGCTTGTTGGATCAGCCGGTCAAGCACTGTAGGAATACCAAGCGGACGGGTTCCACCCGTTGCTTTAGGGATCTCCACCCGCCTGACCGGAAAGGGTTGGTAAGTGCCTGCAAAGATTGATTCCCGGATATTATTCCACTGGTTCCTGGCGAATTCCGGGAACTCTTCGATAGACATTTTATCTATACCTGGAGATCCCTTATTTACCTTCACCCTTTTCCATGCTTTACGCATGTTTTCTTTGGATAATATCCGTTCCAGCAGGTGATCATCCGGATTGGTCGATTCCATGACGTGCCCCATGTTCACTCCTCCTATCGGACTCTTTGTGTCATGAGAACTCATAGATGCTCCTTTCCTGCTCTGCGTTCGGCCCTTCACCATGTCCGGGGCATTACCCCCGGCGTTTGGCTACTATGACCTCTGCTGACTTCTGTCTCATCACCATGTAGGTTGCCCTGCAAGGCGCTAAGAGATGCCTATATGCGTTGCTATTGATTGTTCGCTCATATCCGGCAATAGCAACCGAATATGCCTGGGCCTTGTTTCCCCGGTGACCCATTCCGGGAATTTCGCATATAGTTCTCCTCGCGAGTGAGACAGATCTCCCCGAATAAGAACGTGAACTTTCGCTACACAACCGCGGCATTTACCCTATCTCCTGAATCCGGGGCTTCGTTATGTCGTGCTAACTCGCCCGGAGACTGGGCCTTGTATGCCGTTTCTGTTCGTCGGCTCATAGCTTTGCACTCGGACTTCCTTCAGA
>JAXHTA010000479.1:0-2996 GCA_034190285.1 Thermodesulfobacteriota bacterium
TCAAGGCTTCCATTAGCTCAATGCGTTTCTCTAGAACGTCAAGACATTCAAGATGGTCCCGCTCCAGCCTTTGAAAATCACTTGTCTTGGCAATTTCATATAGGCCTGTGAATGCTATCATTGCAAACAGGACAAAAATACAGGTAATCAAGATGAGCTTTTGATTAATCCGCAAATGCTTTATTATTGCCAACATAATGGCCTTCTTCTCGCTTACTAATCCGAGCGTTTTAATTTAGACACTATAATTTATCAGGCCTTACGAATATTGCTTCTAAGGCAAATGGATGTCTAAATGATTATGGCCTAATTAGTATTTGGATGTTGGTCGGGCATGAGCCAGCGAAAATCCGCGTCATCATTTTAGAATCACCACCCTGGTGTGCTTTCTTGTTGCTGCGCTAGCCCACCTCCATCAGATCAAGTAGTGTCACAAGCTTTTCCTGGTGATAAATCTCGCCTGTAATCAATCGGTCAACAGACTCATTCTGGCCTGAGACCTTGGGCTTAATTTCTGACTGATTGATGGCAACAAGACCGATAAGGCCGTCAACCAATAACGCTTTTTCAAATTTGCTGCTTCTGGTAACCAGTAAAAAAGGGGCGTCCTTCTTTTTAAACATGATCTGAAGCAGATTATGGATATTTGTAACCGATAGAATCCTGTTCCTGCAATTTATTACCCCATGAACAGAAGGAGGGGAATACGGCACCGGAATGACTTCCCTTTCTGACAGGACTTCACGTAATTGTGTTATGGGTAAGGCAAAGGCCTCCGTGCCAAGCAGGAAAATCAGATATCTTTCAAAGTCTCCCTCGGTCTCCTTGACCTCCTCTGTCACGGAAAGCTCGAAGGATTTCCTCAGTTCCTGCAACAAGCCTTCAAATCTCTTGTATGCTCTCTGTCCTTTCATGACCATTCATGACCATAATGCTATTTTTTGGGTCGCTGTCCCGTTTGTCTGTCCAACAGGCCAAAGGACCAACCGGTAACAGTCCTTAGCTCTTAAACGAGCTACGGCCTTGCTTCTTTTACACTGATCTGCGGCATATGTCTTCGAGGCTTTTCTTAGAAAATCCTCCCGAAAGTAAGCGAACCTTTTCCTCATCTTGAGATCTAATGACACTGAGTGCTTCTCTATACGCGCGAACGGAATCATCTCTTTTCCCCGTTTTCTGGTAGAGATGCCCAAGCCTGAAGTATGGCAGAAAAGAATTACCGTTTAAAAACAATGCCGCCTGGTATTCCCTGGTTGCCAGTTCATAATCGTTTTCGTTTTCATGGATGAGCCCCAGGATGAAATGGGCTTCAGGCAGGAATTCGTCTTTCTCCTGCATTTTCCTGACGTATGACTTGGCCTTTTCAGAATCTCCCAGGTTTATCCATATCAAGGCAGCTAGAAGCAGAGTTTCAATGCCGACATCATTTCGGCTCAGTGACTTTTCAAGTTCCGCTTCAGCCTTGGCATATCTCTCCTGCAAGTAGAGTGAAAATGCATTGGCGTAAATAGTTGAGTCGTCTGGTTGAGCGGTTGAGCCATAAATCTCGCTTCGCTCATTTTCCATTTCGAGTCTTGAGTCACCTGCTTTGTGTTGGACGTCACTGACCGCCGGCCACCGGTTACCTACAGCTGGATAAGGGTTTGAGGGTTCATGGTTCAGATTTTGGGCTTTCGGTTCTTTGCGCTCCTGGAGAAAAGTATCATTAGTGCGAACAGGCCTGAAAAGCCCCTTTGGGGCAAGGGACATCTCTGAATGCCCCAGAATAAGATAACCACCGGGCAGGAGAGAATCATGAAATCCCTTTATTACATTTCTGATAACTTCCTCTCCAAAATAGATGAGGACATTTCGACAAAAAATGACGTCGATACCACTGTATCTAACCGGAAACAGGAGTCCTTCATCAAGTTTCATGTTGAATGTCTCAAATTGGACTAGGCTTCTGATCGGCTCCCTCACGTTCATGCCCTTGCCTGTTTTAATAAAGTATTTATCAACAATTCCCTCACCGATCCCCCGAAAGGATTTTATCTTATAGATCCCCTTTCTTGCCTTCTCTATGGAATCTCTGTTGATATCCGTGCCGATTATCTCGATATCCCACAACTTCCAGTTGGGAATACCTTGCATCGCGATAATGGCTATTGTAAAGGCCTCTTCTCCTGTAGAGCATCCCGCTGACCAGATCCTTATCCTCTTCTTTTCCTTAGACCTCACAAGGTTGGGCAGAACATAATCCCTCAGGGCGTTGCATTGATTTATGTCTCTGAAGAAGTAGGTCTCGGGCACTGTGATTTCATTAATCATTTGCTCCAATTCAGCCGCAGCATTAGCTTTCTGAATATACTCTATATAGGTACCAAATGACCTGAGCCTTAACGCTTTGAACCTCGCCCTTGCCAGATTTGATATTCGGCCGTGATCTCTATATTCAAGATTGATCCCGCTCTTTTCTCTGATAATTGCTGCAAGTTTTCCATATTCTTCGTGTGTCATTTTTTTTTGGCAGAGAAGAGAAGGGGCTTAAGCGTTCGCAAGCGAAACTCTAAGGCTTGGAATGGTCAATTGCCTTCATTTGAAACGGCCGACTCTCCAGTCCTACAGGGAATCTGTCTTGGCATGTAGTGGTCTAATTCCCGCTTTCTCCTCTCATTTCCGTCAAGAAATTGACATCAAGGACCGGGACCATCGAGTTTAAGCCGAAATAGACGAACTGCAAGTAGCTTGCATCAAATTCGAAGGCCACGTCCTTGAGATTTCTTATCTGGTCATCCCTGATCTCTTCAAAACCAATCAATTCATCCACCAAGAAACATAATGGGCCATTTTTTGTCTTCAGTGTAATGAACAATTCCTTGTCTCGACCACCGGACTCCAACTTCAGCAACCTGTCTAGGGCTATTACAGGTATGCCTTTCCCGTGGAGATTTATTAGTCCAAGAACATGTTCCTGTATCCCGTGGACTGACAAGACTCCGGGGAGTCTGTTGACC
>JAXHTA010000048.1:0-13236 GCA_034190285.1 Thermodesulfobacteriota bacterium
GCCAAGAAAGGCACCCGCGAGTGATACCACCGGTAGATGATGATTTTCTTTAATTATTAGGGTCATACCGTTGGGCAAGACTTCCCTGACAGCTTTTTTTCCTTCCACGCTGGCTTCTTCTGACTCCCGGGAAAGGACATTACTGGCCCGCTCAAAAAGTTGAGCGAGGTCCTGACCGGTGAGGGTGATATCCTCAGCCTTAGGGGCAAGTATCCCGATTGAGAGGTTTTCAGGCCTGCAATAGGCGCGTGCGACCCGCATGATGTCGCCGGATGTGACACCTTTCAAACGCTCCAGATACTCATCGGCCTTGCGCATATCCCCTTCCATAGTCTCAAAATAGGCGAGTGTCCTGGCCTGGCCCGATATTTTTTCCATGGCAAAGACAAAGTCCGCCTCGGCCATTGCCATGGCCCTGGACAACTCCGCATTATTGACGGGTTCGAGCGTTATCCTGGCGATTTCCTCAAAAATGGCGGCGAGCACACTATTCAATTTGCCGGGATTCAAAGTTGCATTGATGGAGAAGAGCCCAGGATCTTCCATGGCATAGGCCCCCGCACCAATACTGTGGACCAGATTCTCCTCCATTTTCAGGTGACCATAAAGCCTGGATGTCCTGCCATGCCCGAGAATCATTTCCAGGACATCGATGGCCGGCATGTCCTCATGGGTCACAGACGGTATGTGCCAGGACATGTCTAGATAGACCTGCTGGACATCGTCTCTAAGCACTATGTTTCTGAGAGAGGTCTGGACTGGTTCCACTGGTCTAGTGGGTCTTTGTCCCGTCCTTGTGGGAAAATCCTTGATCAGGCTTTCGATCCTCCTTGACGCCCTCTCCGCCTCAAAGTCGCCTACCGCAACAAGGACCATGTTTTCAGGCGTGTACCATTTTTCCATGTATTTCAGGATATCAGCCCGGTTAAACGACGGAATAGTTGAGTCATAGCCTATTATGGGCCTCCCATACGGGTGTTTCTCAAAACAGAGGTTCATCATGGACCAGCTCAGTCGCGTACGCGGCGAGTCTAATGAACGCCTGTATTCCTCCATGACCACCTCTTTTTCCCTTTCTAGCTCCAGCGGGTCGAAAAGGGAGTGTTGAACTGCATCAAGCAGGACCTCCAAGGCCGTGTCAAAGCTGGATGAGGGAATTTGTACATGATAGACGGTGCGGTCATAAGACGTATAGGCATTGATTTGCCCGCCCGATGTTTCTATGGCGGCTGCAATTTCTCCGGTTTTTCTGGTGGGCGTTCCTTTGAAGATCATGTGTTCGATCAGGTGGGTAATACCTGCTTCTTCTTCTGTTTCATTGGCGCTACCTGTCTTGACCCACACCTGGATGGCCGCGACTTGTGCATTGTAGTCCTCCTTGAGTAGTACAGTGAAACCGTTGTCCAGCTTAAATTTACGGCACCCCTCGCTCACAGAGGCTGCTTCGAGGTCCGACGCGAATGACGCGGCAATGGCGGCACAGACAAAAATGGAAAAGACAATCCGGGACAGGAAGCATCGGGTTTCTTGCTCAAATTTTTTCTTAAAAGGTTTCAACGGATTAGCCTCCATTTTTGTGTGAGTCTAAGATATTGGGTTCTTTTCCCTTGACATACTATATATTGTGTATAAAATCACAGACTCCGCCATTTCTTCAATATCAATGTAAGGGCATTGAAAAACCGACTCTGCCCACGTTGCCCCGGCATTTTAGCCTATCAAGAGGTCGAAGTCCATTAATACGTTTTGTGAGGTTGCAGGAGGATACCCATGGGTCAAAAAGGAAAGATCTTGGTCACAGAAGAGGGGACCTACGATTTGACCGCTTACAGGTGGGATGATCACAGGTTTTCGGATCTACTGGTCAGGGAAAACCAAATTGATACGGATCAGGCCATGGATGTCAGCCGTTTCTTACGACAAGAGATTGCCAGAATGGAGCTGGATACGATTACCATGCCTGTGCTGGAAAATATAATTGAGGCAAAACTTCTGGAATATGGACTATCCAAGAAGTCACCGGTTCGCCTGGACAAGTCCATCTTTGTAAAACAATCTCTGAACCTCTCAGACAACGCCATAAGGGTACTGGAACGGAGATATCTTAAAAAGGACGCCAAGGGCAGGGTTGTTGAGAGTCCGGAGCAAATGTTCAGGAGAGTGGCCCATCACATTGCAAAGGCGGAGAAGCAATATGGGAATGCTTCCCACGTAAAAAAGATGGAGGAAATCTTCTACGCGATGATGACAGAGTCCAGATTCCTGCCCAATTCCCCCACTTTGATGAATGCGGGACGCAGTCTGGGTCAATTGGCGGCCTGCTTTGTTTTACCGATTGAAGACAGCATGGAGGGTATCTTTGATAGTCTGAAAAGCGCTGCATTGATCCACAAGTCCGGTGGCGGAACCGGTTTTTCTTTCTCTAATCTGAGATCTAAGAACAGCAGGGTGGGGACCACTGGAGGGGTTGCCTCCGGGCCGGTCTCTTTTATGAGGATATTTAACACGGCCACCGAACAGGTTAAGCAGGGCGGCACCCGCAGGGGGGCCAACATGGCCATCCTTCGGGTTGATCACCCGGATATCATGGAATTCATCGTCTGTAAGAAGACGGGTGGTGAGCTGAACAACTTTAATATATCGGTAGGCGTAACTGATGATTTCATGGAGGCCGTCAAACAGAATAGCTCGTATGATCTCATAGACCCGAGGGACAAGAAGAAGGTCGGCGAGTTGAAAGCGGCCGAAGTATACCATACCCTTGTAAGACAGGCGTGGGAAAACGGGGATCCTGGCATTATATTCCTGGACAAGCTTAATGCAAACAACCCCACCCCTTCACTGGGGGAAATAGAAAGCACGAATCCCTGTGGTGAGCAGCCGTTACTGCCTTTAGAGGCATGTAACCTGGGGTCCATCAACCTGGCCAAATATGTGGTTGAAAACCATGAAGAGCCAACAATCGACTACGAGGGCCTAAAGGATCTTGTATGGTGGGCGGTCCGTTTTTTAGACGATACCATTGACATGTCCAAGTATCCCCTATCCGAAATTGAACGGATGGTCAGGGGAAATCGTAAGATAGGTCTGGGGGTCATGGGTTTTGCCGATATGCTATATCAGTTAAAGGTCCCATATAATTCCGAAAGGGCCTTTGAGGTTGCCGAGGACGTCATGAGTTTTGTTAACAGTGAGACCCATGCGGCCTCAAGACATCTGGCCGAAGAGAGAGGCGTGTTCGAGAATTATTCCGTGAGCGTGTTCAAGGATCAGGAAGGCTGCGCATATAGGAATGCGACTAGCACAACAATCGCCCCTACAGGTACATTGAGTATTATCGCCAACTGCTCTAGCGGAATCGAGCCGTTATTTGCCCTAAGCTTTGTCAGGCATGTTATGGATAATGACGAGCTGCTGGAGGTCAACCCGTATTTTGAGAGGGTGGCCAGGGAAAGGGGGTTCTACGGTCGAGAACTGATGGACACTATTGCCCGTAAGGGAAGTATCGTGGACATGGAAGAAATTCCCGAGGATGTAAGAGAAATCTTTGTTACGGCCCATGATATAACCCCTGAGTGGCACATTTGCATGCAGGCCGCGTTTCAGAAATACACAGACAATGCGGTTTCAAAAACTGTCAACCTGCCGCGGGATGCCACAGTGGATGATGTATTGAAAGTATACAATCTCGCCTATGATCTTGGTTGCAAAGGCGTCACAATTTATAGGGACGGGAGCAAGGAGGACCAGGTCCTTTCGTTTGTAGATAAGGATGGACAAAGCGCCGAAGGCGGTTTTATGACGGCGGTCAGGGAGCGTCCTGAGACTCTGGAAGGCTTCACCACCAAGATGACCACAGGCATGGGCAACCTCTACGTAACGGTCACGGAATATGAAGGCAGGCCCTTTGAGGTGTTTGCGACAATAGGTAAGTCGGGACGATCCACCACGGCCAAGACTGAGGCCATCGGCAGGCTTGTTTCTCTCGGGCTCAGGTCTGGTGTAAAGGTGGAGAAGATCGTGGATCAGCTGGTAGGCATTGGTGGGGAGTACCCTGTGTTTCAAAAGGACGGCCTTGTCCTTTCCATACCTGATGCGATTGCAAGGGTCTTGGAGAAAAGGTATTTACAGAATCAGACCTTCAAGAAACGCGGCAAACATGAAAACAGCCTGCTCGGAGAGACCTGCCCGGAATGCGCCCAGACGATCAGCTTTGAAGAGGGCTGTATGACCTGTCATTTCTGCGGCTTCACCAAGTGTGGGTAGGCTGCCTCTGGGAGGCCCGTTGAAACCTACCTTAGATTTGATGTTCGCCGTGGAGTATCCCCTTGCTTGAACATACCTTTATTCACATCCCTGGGATCGGCGAAAAGACCGAACAGATACTCTGGAAGCGTGGCATCCGGACCTGGCATGATTTCTTGACGCACCAGGAGGTTGTTTTTTCTCCTGCTCGCGATGAAATGGTGCGGCAGGATTTAAAGACCTCTATAGGGCATTGCGAGGATATCAAGTTCTTTCAGAGCCGCCTGCCTTCACGAGACATGTGGCGGCTTTTTGAGGCATTCAAAGACAAGTCTGTCTATCTGGATATTGAAACAAGCGGAGGGTTCCAGGAGGTCGATGAGATCACGGTGATTGGCCTATATGATGGTAAGACGGTCAAAAGCTTCGTCAACGGAATAAACCTAGATGAATTCGAAGTTGCTATCGCCGAGTACGATTTGGTGATCACTTTTAGCGGGACTAGCTTTGATCTGCCGTTTATCCGTCGCTGGTTTAAGAATATTTATCTGCCGCCAGCCCACATCGACCTCCGGTTTCTGCTTAAGAAGCTGGGTTATAAGGGTGGCCTGAAAAAAATCGAAAAAGACCTCGGAATAACCCGTGAGCACGAGATTGCCGCTATGGATGGATATGCTGCCGTTTTGCTCTGGAAGGCCTATCAGTGGGGAGACAAGAGTGCGTTGGAGAGGCTTATCCAATACAATACTGCCGACATCGTAAATCTGAGACCCATTATGGAGATAGGTTACCATGAAATGAAAAGAAAGTCGCTGTTTCTTTCAGTTCAGGCCACTTCTTAGGCCTTGCTTGAAATCTATTCCCAAGACTATAACGATATCTTCTCTTCATCATTTTCGGATTCTTTTTCGAGTTCCCTTATCCTCTTTTTTGCCTGTTCGATATAAAGCCCGTACTCGGGGGGGGCATATTTGACAAAATTCCTATAGGCCTCGATTGCCTTCTTTATCTGGCCAATTTCCTCATATGCATTCGCCTTGTTAAAGTAAGTCTCGCAGTCTCCGGGATTTATTTTAAGGGCCTCGGTGTAGTCGGAAATGGCGCGATCAAACAGTCCTCTGTCGTGATAGGCAGCGCCCCTGTTATTATAGGCGTCTGCATATCTCGGGACTTTTCTCAATGCCTGCGTGTAATCGGAAATGGCCAGGTCGTATAGCCCCTTGTCATGGTGTGCCGCGCCGCGGTTATTGTACGCTGCCCCATGCCGTGGATTAATGTTCAGTGACTGTGTATAATCGGAGATGGCCTGGTCATATAAGCCCTTACGGTAATGGGCCAGCCCCCGGTTGTTGTAGGCCTCAAAAAACCGCGGCTGCAATTTCAGCGCCTGGGTGTAATTGGAGATGGCGCGGTCGTAGATGCCCCGGTAATAGCAGGCAAGCCCTCTGCCGTAATAGGCCCAGCTCCAATCAGGTGCACACTCGATGATCTTGTCATAGAGAACGACAGCCGCATCAAAACGCTTGCTCTCTTCCAGGAAGGCGGCCTCTGTTAAAAGCGGGACGATCTTTTCCATCTTCTCAGAGACGCCGTTGCGAATGGGTTTGGCCCATCCTTTGGATACAAAACGCCAGTTCAATTCATCGGCGCCGGGTCTTGCATTGAGAACGGCCTTTCTCAACGGTTCGCAATCTCCGGTGCCGGGCCTTATGGAAGGCCCGATGAGTTTTACACCGGCCCATTCGCACCGTCTCGTTTCTTTTCTTCTTTTCGGGATCTCTATTTCGCTTTTGGTCTCTATCTTTTTTACCCGATATTCGTCGAGAAAAAAGGTAAGATCGAGCATGATTTCCATTTCTGACAAGGCCTTGCTCAGACCGATAAGTTCACAAAACCCTCGCAGCCTTGAAAAACAAGGATAGAGTCCCGAGAGTCTTTCATAAATGTCATTCCCTATACCGCACTCATCTCCTTCGCTATTCCCGTCAGTCCTCCTCAGCAGAGGCTCAGAAAAGAGCCTTGCCTCAAAACCTCTCACCGTCACAAGATCTTCCAGTACTGATACAAAGGGGGGCAAGGCGAAGAGCCAGAGGCGACAGTATGCCCTATAAGCATCCTCTTCTATGCCTTTCGTGTTGGGTTGTCGGTGAGTCTTCAGCTCGGGTATTTCTGATGGAAGAAGCCCAATGATCATCTTTTTCAGGGTGCAATCCGCATCTAAGAGATCTTTACCGAATTGAGTATTCTCTATCCCGCCTCTGTAGCGAACTACATACTTCTCCGTTGTTCTTTCTCCAGGTGGCATGTCAATGCTTACCACGGGCCATTTGGCGTGAATGAATCTTGCCCTAAGAGCTACTACTACGTCATCCATGGTCAGAGGACTGCGCCCTGTGTCTCTTTCCCCTACGATGATCACATCCATCTCATCCTTGTCATGGACCAATCCTCTAGTGCCTGTAATCCCCCCCAAAACAAAAACATCCGGATGCACATTCCGATAGTCCAGGCCCGCAGGGGTTGACTTGATCCTGTCCCGCGCCACCTTAAGGGAAAATGCCACATACTCGGCGCCGCTAAGAGATCCCGTAAATAAGAGGAAGATCGGCAAGAAAACTGTGGCTAACTTGAATAATCTCATAAGTATACTATCCATAGCTGCTCGTTAAAGAACGTGCTGGCCAGACGTGACTAAATTAAGACAGAGTCTATGTGATGTCAACAATTAATAAGCTATATCTCATTGCTATTCTATTAAGAGAGAATAACTCTTCTCAGCATTACCGAGTGGACAGTCAATCAATTCAAATTTCGCTGTAACTTAAAGATTAGTATCAAAGCTTTCTGCTATTTGAAGATGTTCGCCCTTGACACCCAATCACAAGTTCTTTATTGTATATTGAGAAAGAATCTAGCAAATGACCCCAGCGCTTCGCTTCGGGGTCATTTGCTAAAGTGTTACTTTATCATGGTTGTATATCCCATGGCTTCTTGAAATGACAGCTTTGGGGACTAGAGCCCAGCATGGAGAGATTATGATTGCGAGATTTGAGGCCTTTTTCCTTTGCATGTTCTTCTTTCACATAGTTGGTCATTCTGCCTCCTATGGTTGTATAATGGATCCTGCGGCAATGGGGGCGAGAAGTGCCGGGATGGGGAGTGCCGTGGTAGCGCTTGCCGATGATGTTATATCTGCTTTGTATTTCAACCCGGCAGGCTTAACGCAACTCGAGGGTGCAAATATTGCTATGGGGAGCCTTTTCATAGAAAACCGCATACGCTATAAAAGTCCCGATGGGTATAGCGCGGAAAACTCTGCTCCGGGAGTTGTTCCCTTTGTTGGGTATTCTAACAAGTTGTCTGATAAAGTGACGATGGGATTTGCCGCGTTCAGCACTCTGGGAGTTGGATTCAAGTTTCGTAATCATAGAGCAGGGATGGTAGTGGGCGATATTAAGAGCATGACCGGAGTTATGACTCTTGCGCCAACGGTATCTTACAAAGTAAATCCTAAGTTTTCAGTTGGCCTCCAGGCCCAGCTGGCTTATTCGGCATCAGAGATTGACATGCCTACCCCGGTGGGATATCTAAGGACGGACAGTGATGGTTTTGGCTTTGCTCCTGCTGTCGGACTTTTATATCAGCCGACATCATTTCTGAGCCTGGGTATTAGATGGAGAAGTCCAATGAAGACCCATCTTGAAGGTGATGCCGATCTGTTTACAACCGATGGACAAGAGCAGGATGATTCCCTTGACCTGGACCTGTATTGGCCGCAAATGCTTGAATTCGGTGCGGCATTTACGATAAGACCGGATCTTATCTTTTCAGTCTTTGCCAAGTGGTCGGACTGGTCGCATTTTGACAAGTCAAAATTCAAATTCAGAAATATGAGGTATCTTGATACGCCGGTCGCCTCTGAAATGAAAGATGGCGTGAGATGGGGGATTGGGGCGGAATACAAACCAAGGGCAAATTTAGCCCTCAGATGCGGCTACTTCCATAACCCATATAGTGTAGAATCAGAATCTCTCTCTCCTCTGATTGCCGACCTTTCTTATGAGGAAGTAAGATTTGGAGTTCTTCTTGAGTTGGGGAAGTTCGACATTGGAGCAGTCGTTAATTACACGTTCTTTCATAGCAGAAACGGAACAGGAGACTATCCCGGCAGGTACACAGGGTCCATGCCGGTTGGAGTAATCGAAATTGGCTATCAATTCTAAATAGTGCCATGAAGGTTAGGAAAACAAAAGCAGGGTTGGGTAACATTTAAAGACGACTAGTTCTTCTTAAATGCTTTCTGGCTGTGGTTGGTTCCCCTGTTCTTGCCGGAGTCCAGCCGGTTTATGCCGTCGGTCCCTCCGCCAAGTTAGTCCAGAAAAAGGGAATGAATAAGAACACCCCTGATTGTGCGGAAGGAGTAATCATTGTGAAGTTCAAGAAACGGGTAACTCTTTCAAAATCGAATATTATTTCGGCTTCATTTCTGATGAACATAAGGAAGCATTTTGGAGTCCTGTCGAAGATAAGGGGCAAGAATACTTGTTGCTTAGGGCAAGAAACAAAAGAACGACCGCACAGATGATCCTTGAATTGAGGAAAGACCCCAACGTCGCAGCTGTGTCGCCAACTTATAGAAACAGGATTATGGTCGCCCCGAATGAAACAAGACCCAGCGAACTATGGGGGATGCACAATACGGGGCAGACGGGCGGTACGATGGATGGGGATATTGATGCACCTGAGGCCTGGGATATATGCACGGGCTCTCCAACCGTGATCGTAGCGGTTTTTGATACCGGTGTAGATTATACCCATCCTGATTTGGCAGCCAATATGTGGAGAAACCAGAATGAAATTGCCGGAGATGGAATTGACAATGATGAAAACGGTTGCGTGGATGACATATGGTGAATTGGTTCAAGTCGGGAAGGTCACAGCGGATTGTTATTTTAGAGTTGCTACTCAACTTAAGAAGCAGGTGACTCCTATTCCTACAAACGATATATAGATTGCCGCCCATGCGATGGAACATGGAGCAGAGATAATAACTTCAGACAGACACTCCGATAAAATAAAGGGGCTTGTTTGTATAATTATAGAATAAGCGGGCCATCATTCATGTTCTTGGGATCAGTGTTTGCGCGGTTAGGTAGCGTGTGAACAAATGCTTTCTTTTTCGCCATCTTCTTTGTCCAATTGAAATACTAGTCCTCAGAATACTTGACATATTCCTGTGATTGGGATTTTGATCTTCCTTGACCTTAACGAAAAAGCCTGGATTTTTTTCAGACACCATGTCTTCGGTGGAGATGGTCGAGATCATAGACAGTACAAATGATTAAATCGTAATAGAACAAGGATATTAGAATCTGAAGGGCGTTCCCCTGGCTATTACCTGTTCTGGGAGGAAGTTATGTTTGAATGCACAGTGGCCGATGGTTCCGGGCTCAAGTGGATAGCGTTTAAAGGACGCATAGATGCCATGAGTTCGGCGGCAATACAAAAGGAGTTTGATGGTCTCACTATGGCCGGAGAGAGGATGATTGTTGCCGACTTATCCGGAGTCAACTATATCAGCAGCGCTGGCCTTCGGGTATTTCTGGTCGTGCAGAGGAAACTCAGGAGGGTGGGGGGTGAAATCATCCTGTTCAATCTCGACAAACATGTCATGGACGTCTTTAACGTCAGTGGTTTTGATCAACTCTTTCGTATTTTTTCAACCGGAGATGAGGTGATGTCATCACTTCGTGGTGGGACGACCCGCCATGAAGTGGTTTCAACGGAAATCGGAGGTATCGCTATCGAGTATGCAGGTTTTGAGGCCGGTAAAGGGTCTGTTTTTGCAGTAGGCTCGCAAGAAAAGCTAGCCGGGGCCGGCTATTGTGAAGAGGACGTGGTTACAGTAAGACCCTCAGATGTCCAGTTTGGAACGGGTCTGGCAACCCTGGGGGAAGAGTATGAGGATTTTAAAGGGCTGTTCGGCGAGTCAATGATTATTGATCGAAATCTGTTCTTTTACCCGGCCATCAAACACCCTGCAGTCGATTTCATGCTGGATGCCGAAGGGGATCACGGCCTGGCCTATAAGTTTTTACACGGTTCTGGATTCGACGGCCCATACCGATATATCCTGTCATTTGAAGGCAGAGAGGGCTTTGTCGAATTGTCATCCCTGATAAAGGTCTTCTTTGAGGTGTCTGATGCGAATCTGCTTGGGATTGTTATGGTCGCTGAAAGCAAGGGCATCTGGGGTATGCATCTCAAAAGGGTCCCCATATGGGAACTGAGGCCGGATAACGGCAAGGACATATTTGATCCAGAAAACTTCACCGATTGGATCAATTTCCCCATAGAACCGGCGGATGTCAATCACGTTGTTGCTGGCACCGGGATTGCTGTAAGGGACAAAGGAATTGAACGCCCCGAAATTCAGGGCCTTTTTTCCGAAGATAATAGCTTTCATATCCACGCAGGGATGTTTGAAAAGGGGCCTATCGGCAGACAATTGGACATGTTTGAAGATGAACTTACAAGAATACTCACTGAGCTTAATGTTTACAAGATACAGCATATTTTGGGGCAGTCCTGGTTTAAGAGCGGAATGGCGGGTATTGTAGAACTCGAGGGTTAAGATATGGAACTGTGGGTTGGTGCGGTCAACCTTGGTCTTTTATACGCCTTCATGTCTATGGGTGTGTTCATCACGTTTCGCATCCATGACTTCCCTGACATTACAGTAGACGGCAGCTTCACCACGGGGGCCGCGGTTTCAGCCGTCCTTATGGCAGCCGGCGTAGACCCGTTTTCTGCCTTGGTTGTCTCGTTTTTTGCGGGGGCGTTTGCTGGCTCTCTTACGGCCATGATCCACACCCGCTTCAATATCAACGGTCTTTTGGCAGGCATCCTGGTCATGACAGGCCTTTATTCGGTCAACCTGCACATAATGGGCCGATCCAATATTCCCCTTCTCAACCTTCCGAGCGTTATTACATATATGCAGGCCATCAACCCCGGTCTCCCCGATGAGATCTGGCTTTGTCTAGGTTGTCTCGCGGTGGGCGTGATATTCTGGGTTGCGGCATCCTTCTTCTTGAAGACGGA
Organism: Thermodesulfobacteriota bacterium; assembly: GCA_034190285.1. Taxonomy (GTDB): domain Bacteria; phylum Desulfobacterota; class DSM-4660; order Desulfatiglandales; family Desulfatiglandaceae; genus JAXHTA01. Next base: position 11,350 of record JAXHTA010000048.1, read on the forward strand.
CCTCGGCATCACCATGAGGGCCACGGGAAACAATCCCGTCATGGCCGGCGCATTGAGCGTTAATGTGAATCTTATAAGAGTAATGGGAGTCTCCCTCGCCAATGGCCTCGTGGGCATCTCCGGCAGCCTAGTGGCCCAGTATCAGGGTTTTGCCGATATTGGCATGGGAATCGGGTCTATCGTCTTTGGGCTGGCCGCAGTCATTATTGGTGAATCGGTCCTGCGGATGAGGTCTGTTTTTGCGAGGGTTTTGAGCGTTATCCTGGGGTCAGTGATCTTCAGGTTCATGGTCGCCATGGCCCTCTACGTAGGCCTGAATCCCATCGACTTAAAGTTGATTACGGCGGCATTCGTATTACTCATATTGATTGCCCCCAAGGTCTTTGCCGGTAGAGGCCCAAGCCGTAGAAGGGTTTTCGATTGGTTCTCAGGTTTAAAGGGCTGGAAAAGACCGATTTTTGTGATTTCTGGGGCGGTCCTTGTCATAATATTTTCAGTATTCGGTTACAGATATTTCAAATCCGACGATCCTGTGACGTCAAAGACTGCCAGCGTCGGCATCGTTCAAATAAGCGATCATCCACTTCTGAATATTACGCGAGATAGTTTTGTTTCGGAGATGGAAAGACTGGGCTACAGGGAGGGAGAAAACTGCATTATTCACAGGCAGGACGCCAACGGCGAACTCCCCACTGTGAATACTATCATGGACAAGTTCCTCCTGGATGATGTCGACATCGTGCTGCCCATCTCCACGCCCTGCACCCAGGCGGCCATAAACAAGGTAAAGGATCGCCCGGTTGTCTTTGCCACGGTGGCCAACCCCTTTATTATCGGAGCCGGAAATTCGGACACCGACCATCTTCCCAATGTTACCGGGGTCTACGGGTGGGCGCCCATGGATAAGATGCTCGCTATCGCCACTCGAATCCTGGGCGAAAAACTGAAGGTCGGAGCCATATGGAATCCGGCCCACGCCAATTCCGTCTTCAATGTAAGTAACCTGAAGGAGGCAATATCCAATCACAATGATATCTCCTTTTCCGGAACTACGATTACAGGCTCTTCCGAGGTGTACCAGGCAGCGGTCTCACTTGTTGAAAAAAAAATTGATGCCTTTGTATTGAGCCCGGATAATACGGTCTATTCAGCGTTCGAGTCAGTTGTGAAGTCGGCTAGATCAAAGAAGATTCCTATATTTCTAAGTGATGTTGAACGGCTTCAGGACGGGGCACTTGGAGCCTATGGGTATGACTATTCAATCAGTGGGATCCAGGCCGCCCGCCTAGTGGACCGTGTTCTCAAAGGCGAGTCTCCCGGCGACATACCATTTGAAAGATACAGGAAGGTGACGTTTGGCCTCAACCTGGACATAGCCAGGGAAATAGGAATAGATATTCCGCCCGACTTGCTTAAAGAGGCAACCTTTGTCCACGTGGACGGAACCGGGAGGTCCAACGAGACCACCGGCGACCGGATGATGGTCAAAGACTCAGTGCCAAAGCGTTTGGCCCTCTTTCTCTTTTCCGATACATATATATTGGAGCTTACTGCCGAGGGTGTAATAGATGAATTGAGGAGAAGCGGCGCTCTGATGAAGCATAATATGACTATCGACAAGAAAAACGCTCAGAACGACTTCGGCATGGCCCAGGCAATCGTGCAAGATATCGTGAGGCAGAGGTACGACTTTATTGTGACCATATCCACTCCGGCCCTTCAGGCGGCCGCGAACGGCAACAAGAAGATACCCCACGTGTTCGGGGCCGTGACCGATCCTTTCCGCATGGGCGTGGCCAATACTGCTAATGATACATTCTCAGCGCCACAAACAGAACACGTATGAATTGGAAGATGATAACTATTATCTGCTCCTCCTTCATTTTC
>JAXHTA010000480.1:0-2979 GCA_034190285.1 Thermodesulfobacteriota bacterium
GCACAATTCACGACAAAGACGACACTGGGAACATTTATTCCGGTCAATATTTGCTGTGTGGCCACCCTGGAATTCATGACCCTCTTGTACGGCCGGATCCATGATAAGGTGGAGATCTGAGGCATCCACATCAGCGTCACAGAGCACGTTGTTTGCAGCATTGGCTGCAAAGGCAGCGATAAGACTTGTCTTGCCCGTTCCTCCCTTGCCACTTAATACGACTAATTCGTTCACTTGGAATCCTGATCCTCTTCAGAATTCATGTGCAAAGACAGACAGAATCTGATAATTGTTGGAACTAAGTTTATAGGACCATAAAACACCATTGGGATTATCATACGGCCTCATCAATCCTAAGGAACAAATCCCGGAACCGGTCTTTCCACTCAGGCATGACTTCAACGATCACCTCGCCCCTTGAGTAGGCCTCTGCAATTCGTCTATCAAAGGGGATCTCCATCAAAATCGGCAAACCCTCTTCCTCGGCATAGGCCCTCAATTTTTCATCGCCTACATCTGACCTGTTTATAACCAGCCCGCACGGGATACCCAAGACCTTTACGGCCTCAACAGCCAGCTTCAGGTCGTACAGGCCGAATGGCGTAGGCTCTGTCACCATCAGTACGAAGTCTGCCCCTTTCATTGCAGCGATGGCAGGGCATGATGTTCCGGGAGGGGCATCAATAATAGTTAGTTTTTCAGAACTGGTATAGTACCGTACCTCCCTGATAAGAGGGGGGGACATAGCCTCGCCTATCCGCAATCTGCCATACACCAGCTCGAGACCATTTCTGTAACCCCTTGCGATCACGCCCAGCTCCCGGCCCGCTTCCGTGATAGCCTTTTCAGGGCAGACCTCAAAACAACCGCCACAGCTGTGGCAGAGTTCATGAAACGGTAAAACGGTCTCCCCGATTACAATTATGGCCTTGAACTGGCATATCTCCGCACATTTTCCGCACAGGCTGCATTTTTCTTTATTCACCTCTGGAACTGGTACGGTGATAGTTTTGGCGTCTTTCGGAGTGGGACGGATAAACAGGTGTGCATTGGGTTCTTCCACATCGCAGTCCAAGAGCTGGACATCGGATCCAAGCGAAAGGGCGAGATTGGTTGCCACGGTCGTCTTCCCTGTGCCCCCCTTTCCACTAGCCACACTAACAATCATGCTGAAAATCCCATCGTGCAATCAGTGGACTCCGTGCCTTTTCGGCTCTGCCTTTTCATGTAATCTTCAAGGGCCTCCTGTAAGGTCTGTCCGGCCAAAAATGCGCAGTGTTCCTCCTCCCTGGGCAAAGCCCCCAGTTTCTTCAAAATAGCCTCACCGGTGACATCCACGAGCTCATCAGGGCCCTTTCCAAGTGCCATTTCAGCGGCAAATGAACCGCATACCGTGCTAGATCCGCAACCGCTCGTCTGGAATGATGCCTCTTTGACCCTGTCATCTTCAAATTTCAGAAAAATCTGCATGGTATCCCCGCACGAGCCAGTAAGACATGCGTATCCGTCAGGGTCATCAATGCTGCCCATGTAAAGCGGATCAGACCACCTTTCGAAGGCTACGTCGCCGTATGCCCTCCTTGTTTCATCAAAAATCTTGTTCTGCAAATCCTGAACAAAATCATCAAGCTCATTGCCCACAGTACCTTTTCCTCCCTCTCATTCCACACTGCATAAGTCCACTAACCAAAATCTCAGTCCCCATTTTGTCCTACTCAAAAACAAAAAACAATGATTTTTGCAGGTTTCAAACAATCACGGGAAGATAAAAAGATACCAACATGCCCCATGAACACCAGAAAATACCCTGCCTTTTTGAGAAGTTGCGAGTTTCCCGAAAAGCGCCCAGCATCTTTTGACTGAACGAAAAGAGAGAAGACATTTGCACCTAATGATCACAAACGTTCTCTCCGGTTGATAAGGTGCCTGTAAGATACTGTTTCACCAGGGACTCCGGGGAATCTGTCGGCGCACCTGTGATAATCTCTATGCCGTTTTCCTTTAGGACCTGTTGTGCCCGATCTCCTATCCCACCTGCGATTACTACATCAGCCCCGTGCTCATGGAGCCAGAGAGGGAGAACACCGGGCTCATGGGCCGGCGGTGTAAGCGTTTCTTCGCCTGTGATTTTCCCGTTTTCGGTCTTGACAAAAGCGAATAGCTCACAGTGCCCGAAATGGGCCGAGAGTCTTCCATCAGATACAGGCACCACAATAACTTTTCCGTCTTCCCGGCTTTGTTCCACAATCGGAACTTTCCTCTTCTCTGATTCAGAGGGAATATCTCTATCGGGTGGATGCAATTTCAGGATATCTTCCATCATTCTGTTGAACTCCTTGGTGAAAGGGAGTCCATCGTTGTCGAGCACAGCCATGCTCCCGGCATCGCCGCCCTGGACTACATTGGGCTCGAAGGGCAGACTTGCCAAAAGCCGCAGATTCTGTCTTTTTGCGGTCAGCATTCCGCCATGGGCCTTGTAGATTTCAATCATTTTCCCGCAGTGAGGGCATGTGAGTCCGCTCATATTCTCCACCAGGCCAATGATTTCCATATTCACCTGGCGGCAAAAATTGATAGATTTTCTGACGTCTGCCAGAGAGATCTCTTGGGGTGTCGTCACAATCATGGCCTTAGCGTCCGGAATGGTCTGGGCCACGGTCAGGGGCTCATCCCCCGTACCAGGAGGGGAGTCAATGACCAGGTAGTCCAGATCCGTCCAATCGATATCGGATATAAACTGTCGGATCACCCCGATCTTAACAGGTCCCCTCCAGATAGTGGCCGCGTCTTTGTTCTCTCCCAAAAGGGGTTCGATAGAAATCACATGCAAATTGGGTAGGTACCTTACCGGCCGCGCTTTGTTCCCCTGGATGGCTGGCTCGATGCTTCCCTTCAACCCAAGTATACGCGGTACACTTGGCCCGTGGAGATCCACGTCCATGAGTCCCACGTGGTAGCCTCTTTTTGCCAAGGCCACAG
>JAXHTA010000481.1:0-2976 GCA_034190285.1 Thermodesulfobacteriota bacterium
GGATAAGATATGGGGACATGGCTTTGTGCTGGCCTATTTTGATGGTTTTTATGATGGGATCTGGCTTAAAAGATACCGATGTCCTACCTGCGGAACGGTTATAGGCCTGCGTCCAAAGGGTTACTTTTCCAGATTTCAATCTTCCATTGCAACAATCCGATCAAGCATAATCCTCAAACAATCAAAAAACAGATGGATAGAAGGTGTTGGCCGAACCAGGCAATTGCACTGGGTAAAGGCATTGCGTCGAAGGATGTCTGCCTTCTTCGGCAATGTCTGTCCGTATGATCTGAGGGGCGCCTTTGATTATTTTGTAGACGCAGGGATCAATCCTGTGAGCAGGTCAATTTAATCAGAAGCTATTCGGTTTTTTCATCCACCCTACCGAAGGGTTTCATTTTAAACCTCCTGATATTGATGTATGGCAGACGAAAACATCAAAAAAGGAGGTTTTCAATGACAGAAGATCAAAAAAAGGATGTGGCATTGTTCAGGTACAGCATCATAAGTGAGCTGGTTAATGCAAAAGATCTGGATTGGGGTGAGCAGGAACGCCTTATCAGGGAGAAGTGTTCCCGAAAATGGTCAATACCGTTTTCAGAAAAGACCAGTCTTGGACGTACCTGCATTGTCAACTGGGTGAAAACCTATAAAGACAGCAATGGCGATATCCGGTCCCTGTATCCCCGTGATCGCAGTGACAAGGGCAAAAGCCGGGCTATGGATGATGACACCTGTCTTAACTTAATCAGTTTGAGAAAAGAGATGCCGAAGGCCACAATCCCCCTTCTTCTGGAACAGATGGAGGCAAGGAACCTGATTACCCCCGGCACAGAGTTGAAGCAGACGACAGTTTATCGGTTTTTAAACCAACATGAGATGATGATACAGGTTCCTAAGCCTGAAGACCGTCGTAAATTTGAGGCAGAGAATCCAAATGATTTGTGGCAAAGCGATGTCATGCACGGGCCGAGGGTTGATGTGGATGGTAAATTAAGGAAGACCTATCTGATTGCCATTATTGATGATCATTCAAGGCTGATTCCCCATGCGGAATTTTATCTATCTGAGGCCCTTGTTTTATACTTGGATGCCCTTGAGCAGGCTTTTTCAAAGCGGGGTCTTCCCAGGAAACTGTATGTGGATAACGGGGCGGCTTTTCGCAGTAAACATCTGGAATATATCACTGCTTCACTCAATGTTGCATTGATCCATGCACGACCGTATAAACCCCAGGGAAAAGGAAAAATCGAAAGGTGGTTCAAAACCGTGAGGACCAATTTTCTTCCACGTTTTAAGGGCAACAACCTTTTCGAGCTGAATGAAGCCCTCGACCTTTGGGTTAACGACTCTTATCACCAGAAAAAGCATGGGGCAACCGGACAGAGTCCTTTTGGACGTTTCACCTCCAATATGGAATGTCTGCGGCCTGCTCCTGAAAATCTAAGGGATTACTTCAGGAAGGTGGCAAGGCGCAAGGTGGCCAAAGACAGAAGCATTACCTTTAAGGGAAAGCTGTATGAAGTTCCTGTGCCATTGATCGGCAAACAGGTCGAGTTGCTTTATCATGACAATGACCCTGACCATATTGAGATCAAATGGAAAAACAAATCATATGGGATTGTCCGTCCGGTTGACCTTCATGTCAACTGCAGGGTTAAACGGGACGAGAACAATATGTCGGATGTGATTATAACAACAGAGGGCAAGGGATATAAAGGCGGCAAGCTGCTGTAAGGAGGAGACATATGAACAACACCTACCGAAATTTTTTTGGATTTACAAAAGAACCGTTTGGGACAGATTTGACAATCAAGGAGATCCTTGAAACCGATGAATTAAAAGCTGTGACAAAACGGCTGGACTATGCTGTTCGTTTAGGCGGTGCGGCCCTTGTTAGCGGAGAAATCGGAAGTGGCAAATCCACCGCACTAAGATTTTCTGCCGAAAAGCTGCACCCCTCCGAGTATGAAACCTTTTATGTTACCGCAACCTCAGGTTCCATCCTGGAACTGTACCGGCAGATCGCCGCAGAGATGGGAATATATAAGTCCAGCAACTCCAGGGCGGTCATGACGCAGCTTATCAAAAACGAAATAAAGGAGCTCGTGGACGGTAAAAAAATGAAGGTCGTTCTCATCATTGATGAGGCTTCTTTATTGCGGATGGAAGTCTTATCCGAACTGCATACCCTCTGCCAGTTTCATAAAGACTCAAAACCATGGTTGCCTCTTGTCTTGGCCGGGCAGTCAACCCTGATAGATAAAATGATGTACCGTGCTTCGGCTCCCCTTGCATCAAGGGTTGTCGCCAGAAGCCATATGGAAGGGATCGACCGACAGACAATGCAACAGTATCTTGAACATCATTTAAGCCTTGCAGGGGTAAAAACAAATCTCTTTGAAGATGCAGCCATAACGGCAATCTATCAAGGATCCGGAGGCTTGTTGAGAAAAGCAAATCATCTGGCAAGAGGGGCTCTTATTGCTGCGGCTGGGAAAGAATCAATGAGTGTATCAGCCGAACATGTCCGCCTGGCTTCTACTGAGATCTTTTAATAAACTCAAAACAAGGAGAACAACCAATGGATGAATATGAAGAAGAGTTGGCTTTTGAAAGAAAAATGGATCATATCACTGAGCATATTGAAGAAATGGTTCTGGATGCAATGCTCTCTGCATTAATAAAAATTAAGGAGAGGAATATCGATTTCTTGAAATCAGAAAGCAAATCTAACCATGAACCTTTCCCTTTCTAAGACAAGATAAGGGCCGGTCTTATGATCGGCCCTAATCAGAATAATCTGGAAATCCATACCTTGACACAAAATAATCAGGAAATATCAGTCAGTTTAATCTGGAAATCAACACCAGTCTGTTTGACCCTGGGGATAATGCCTGCGTATGACACCAAATTATTTAAGGGCTTTTGCTCATATGGATTTCCTATCTCAGCGGATACTCCGGCAGCCAAAAC
>JAXHTA010000482.1:0-2973 GCA_034190285.1 Thermodesulfobacteriota bacterium
TTCATCTAAAGTCTTGGAACAGGCGTAAGCCCAGCGACGTTTCTTCACCGTGCCCATGACCCTGTTGTCGTCTTCGGACAAATCGTGCTCAATGTGATTTCCATAAATCTCCGAGGTCGATGCAATGAAGACCTTTTTCTTGAAACGATTTGCGAGCCTCAAGACCACCTCTGTTCCCTTCACATTGACATCCAGTGTCTCCACAGGGCTGTCCATGATCTTCCTTACGCCAACCGCTGCGGCAAGATGGTAAATATGGTCTACTGCGGAAACCAATTCGTTCATGACAGACTCATTCAATATCGTATCCACGACCAGGTGCAGTCTATCATGATTCTGTATCTTTTCAAGATTTGCAAGTTTACCGGTCCACAGATTGTCAATGATGAACGCCTCATGACCAGCTTCCAGCAACTGCTCTGCCAGATGAGACCCGATGAAACCGGCTCCTCCCGTAATCAGTGTCTTCATTTCAGCATCCCTTTATGCCGCCATCCCTTCAAGAAATCACAGCTCCGCCCCTTCGTTTACACGCTGTCAAACAACCTATAAGTCTAATATAATTAATAAAATGTCTTCTGGAGGCACACGGCTTTGTGTCTGGCAGCTTTCACCGCCACCCGGAGCCTCCGCAATCAAGGAGAGAATGTTCTAAGGTCCCGGCATTTCCCCCATCACCTATCCCGGAGGGCAGGCCAACGCCAACCCACCCTTTGGTGGAGACATCATGGAACCTTATCCAGTGCCCAGTCCTCAATCTCCAATGCCAGGGATCGATTCAGAAGCTCAACAGACACAACCACCCTGTCGGTCTGACCTTTGTGGCGAAGATAGAATCCAACCAGCCCCTTTAGAGGCCCCTCCATAATCATTATCCGATCCCCTTTCCTTATATAGGCATGGTTTTTCACTGTACGGTCTGTGCCGTCCAGGATCATCAACGAAGATATCTCTTCTTCGATGGCAGGGACCGGTCTCCCCCTAAAGCCGACCAGGCGAACAATACCGACGGTTTTGAGAATTTGCAAGTGTTCTTCCGGCTGAAGCCCGGAGCGAACGAATACGTATCCCGGCAGCATGGGGACCATGATCATTTTGCGGCGGTCTCGCCGTCTGCTCATAACCTGAATTCGAGGCAAGAAGACCTCGATGGATTTGCCGGACAGGTCATCGTAGACTTTTTGCTCAAAACGGCTTCGCGTATGAATAGCATACCACTTAATGGAATTCTGACTCATAGTACGGCTATCCTATGGGGGCTCACGCCTCGTCCAATGAGGCACTTAACATCTCTATCAGTGTCATCAAGACGCGTCAGCAATACAGCGTCCCAATCACGTTGATTCAGTCGATTAAAGTCATCCACCTTAAACTCAAAGAAATCCGATCCATTTTGTCTTTTGTCTATAATTCCAGCCAACCGAATACTTGTAAGCTTCAGGTATAGATATGCCAGTTCGGCCACCTCTCCGGCACCAAAAAAGAGGATGGAATCGACGTTGTCACCTTCCATCTCTCTGAACTTGTTAAGGATCAGTTTCTTGATATCTTTATAGAAATTAACAGAGTAATGTAGATATTCGACGGTGAGCCTGCTCTTTCTGGCAAGTCCCTTAGGTGTCAGTAAGTATTTCATTCTGTTTCGGGGCATGGTCATGGCCTTGAAGTACCCCTTATTGATAAGCCTCTTGAGAAAGGTGTTAACAAGTCCTAAGGAGAGATTCAGACGGCGGGAAAGCTCTCTCTGGCTGGGGCTTCCGTCCCGCTCAATCTCCCCCATCAAACGCAGGATATGGAGATCCTCTTTGTTCATAAGGTAATGCCAGAGAAATGTAGTAGGATTACGGAAACCCTTAGAAAGGCATACGACCTAACAGCCATTTTGATACAGCCCAAAGAAACTGAACGGCGAAAAAAAGGCAACAAATGTTCATAATTGAACATCAAATGTATCCCATGTTCAATAATTGAACATTTTTGTCAAGCAAAAAATTTCAGGGTTTTTGTTGACTGGGCTATTCCTCAATTAATATATACTGAATTCAAAGACTCCGATTCGTGGAATTTTTTGTAAAATTCTGATAAATCGATCAAATGGAATAAGGAGAACAAGATATGGAATGTAACCAGGAGAAGAACCTTGAAAAGTGCAACTGCACTTACAATCCCTGCGCAAAAAAAGGGATCTGCTGCCAGTGTATCGCCTACCACGTAAAGGCTAGAGAGCTGCCCGGTTGCTGCTTCCCGAAAGATGCTGAGGCAACCTATGACCGCTCTTTTGAACATTTTACGCGTCTCGTCAAGGCGGGGAAGGTGTAGTTTGAATGAAAAAGCGATAGAAAGACTCTTCTTAAAGGCGCTCGATGATCCTGGACAGAATACCGACGTCGTTCGAAGAGTCTTCTCCATCCTGCTCAAGGCCACATTGAGATACCGTGACGATGTGCTTTCATCCAGCGGGGTGGTGGTAACTGTTGCGGACGTGCGCTCATCCCTCGAATTACTGGTCCCCGCCCTTGCGCTTGGCAACGTCCCTGTAACAGACAACAAAGTCAGCCTGGGGCTACTGGAACTCTGGCTGAATGAACTTAGGTTGATATAAGAAAAGAAAGATGGAGGGGTGAGAAGGCTTGAACCCGGCCTTGTATATATAGATAGTGTCTGAACGAAAACTGTCTTTTTCGCCCATACCTGCGTCAAACTCAGATTTTAATCCTCGAAATACTCCATGTATTCCTTCGGTTAAAACCTTCATCTTCCTTGATCTGTCAGACACTATATAGTCTGTTACTGGAAGGTGATGGTCGGGACGACTGGATTTGAACCAGCGACTCCCGCGTCCCGAACGCGGTGCTCTACCAGGCTGAGCCACGTCCCGACAAATAATACTTCCTGGACAGTCCTTTCAATTTAGTTTATTTCCTTCCCTCTGGCAAGGACAATTTGTCCCCGATGATATCCACAAAATTCTCC
>JAXHTA010000483.1:0-2970 GCA_034190285.1 Thermodesulfobacteriota bacterium
AGCGTCTATTTCTCCCAGGGGTAACAACCTTGTTCCGTTCACCTTCCCAATCACCGTGACCTCTCTGCCGGGTGGATAGATAGCCGCATCCAGGTAATCTTCGTGTAAAGCCAAGAATCTTCCCTTTGTCGTATCTACATCCTTGGGCCTTCCGCTTTTGTCCAGAGGCAATTCCGGCACCTCAATGAGCGTTCCTTCCTTTTTGTTTTCCGTTTTGATAATCTTCCCACCCCCCGGAGGACTTCTGTCCCCCGATGGGCTTCCGATGAAAAACGTTTCCTTTGCCCGGATTCGCTCATCATTGAATCCCATTTCTATGCCCCCTATTAGAATGATTTTTGACGTTCGCTTTTATCATTTGAAATAGATACATGAAAAGACCCACTGTAAAGACCGTTGCTCCTGCCATCATGACTTTTATTCCAGGATCCTTTCTGATAATCAGGCTAAGCGAGGGCGTCCCCGGTTCTTTTTCGGTTTTAGGGTAAAAACTGTTTATATGAAAGCTTAGCCCATCATGCCAGACAGGGCGGGGAATTCCGATGACCTTTTTTTGAAAAGTCTGATCATCAGGTCTTATAAACCAAAGGATGGCTGAGACTTCCCTTACCCCTTGTTGCCCTAATCGGACATTGTTACCTTCCCTTTGAGACGGCGATCCACCTTTTTCATATTCGATGTTCAGATCTTCCAGCTTTATTTTCACTTCCGAATGGGGAACTGGAATAATCTGTCCTTCTTCTATGTTAACTCCATGGGAGTTGAAGCCAATGATAAAACTGCTAAGGTGGCCCAGCAGAAGAAGAATAAAGGCATAGTGCATTATATGGGGGGCGAATAACAACCAGGGACTGTGCTGGCGGGCAAGTATCACCACTCTATTAGTTGTGCAGACAAAGATATTTATTCCTAGAAGAAAGAGAAGAAACATGAAAAGAAATATCCACCACGTAATAGAAAGATTCTTGAAGCCATATTGGGCTATCCAGTCCTGCAGCATAAGGTGATTAAGGGGGGAAAAAACCGGACGATAGATCTGAAACACAGCTGAACCAATCACCGCGTCACAGGCAACCGCTATGAGAATCCAGATGGAAAGGGTTATGCTTCCAAGAATATCCCAGACGTTTCTTACTACTGCTATCATTTATACCTCGCCAGTCCTATCCAAAGATGGACTGAAAACTGTAAGCAAATAATCCAGCCAATATGAAAATAAAACCGGTTAGGGCAAAATATGCTCTCTTCTTTAAATTCCATTCTTTAAAAAGGGAAAGATGGAGAAAGCAGGCATAATAAATCCATGTGGACACTGATTTCAGGTGGCGGTCGCCCCACAGAAATGGGGTCGACCAGCCGAGATAAGCCCAGACCGCCCCTACAACCTGGGCTACTGTGAAAAAGGCAAAACCCCAGACAACAAAATTGGAGAAAAGCCTGTCTTTCTGGGAGGCCTTCCCCAGAATGAAAAGCAAGGCAAGCCATGCTCCAATTCCGAAGCTGGCATGGGCCAATACTTCAAAAAGGAAAAACAGATCAGCAAATATGGTTTTTGATTTTATAACCGGGGGAGAAACCCCCTTCGGGAGCATAAGGGCGATAAGACATAGAGAAAAGACCAAAAAGACGATTGAGGAGCCCGCCTTCTCCTTTCTCGAATAAAGGATGATGATCAGGGAAAGCAGGGCAATGCACCAAGGCAAAAAGAAGGTTTCTCCAAAGACAGGCCGGATAGTGAAGGCTCCGTTGAAAAAGCCCCGGCTGATTTGGTAGGTAGTATGGAGAACAAAGGCCAGAAAAAAGGCGGATGTGGATAGCCTCCTTTTAGATAGCATGAAAGATATCAGGCTTACCCCGTAAAACATGGTGGAAAGATAAAAACAAGCTACGGAAGATGATGCAAAGGGGATCAATTTCTCTCCTTTTTCCAACAAAAGTAGAAGGGGATGCCAGTAGCAATGATCGCGAGTCCAATAATCGCTTCATAGGGCTTATGTAGAAGTATCTGAATCGCTATCCACATGTAGGCGCCGACAAAGAGGATGGGGGTAAAGGGATAGCCTAACGTCTTATATGGACGATTCATGTCGGGTTTGCGAATTCTTAGAATAAATATGGAACAGCCGGTGGCGATTGAAGAGACAAGCATGGCAAAAACCACATAGGAAAGAAGCTGTTGAAATGTTCCCCAGAAGACGAGAAATCCGGAAAGCATGGCCTGAACAATGATGGATACATGAGGGGTATGATACTTGGAGTGAAGCCTTCCAATCATTTCAGGGAAAATCCCGTCATTTGCCATGGCAAAATATACCCTGGGGGCAATAGCGATAGTGGCATTTATGCTTCCCAGGGTTGCCAGTATGATAACTCCGGAAACAATGGCCCCGGCCTTGGGGCCAAAAAGCGTGACTCCTGCTTTCTGCGCAATGTTGATTACTCCCTTCATATCGTCTATTGAAAGGGCATAGAGATAGACGGAATTCAGAGTGAGATATAAAACCGTGACGATCAGTGTTCCCCATATAAGCGATAAAGGAAGGTTCCTTTCCGGGTTTTTTATTTCACTTGCGATATACGCGGAGGCAAACCAACCGCTGTATGTGAAGATTACCGCAATCATGGCAGGCCCCAGAAATTTCTGTAGAGAAAAATCACCATTTGACAAAGAAGCAAAATGAGATAGATCTCCTGCTCTTGAGAAAAAGCCCAAAACGATCAACGAAACGACGATACCTATTACCAATGTAGTAAGGAAATTCTGAACACGGCTTCCCCACTTTATACCCCGGTAATTTGTGAAGGATAAGACAAGAATAACAAGACAGGCGACCGAGGTCTTAGAAGCGAAACCATTCAATCCCGGAAAGAAAAAGGACAGATATTTCACTAGTGCCACACTTAAAGCGGCTATGGAGCCTGGCATGATGATAAAAAAGTAGACCCATCCCAACAGGAAGCCCGCCCAAG
>JAXHTA010000484.1:0-2967 GCA_034190285.1 Thermodesulfobacteriota bacterium
GTCAGTGGTCACCCTTGCTTCGATCAAGTCCTCAATTAAGGTGCCCCATTTCTCTTGCCATATTGGTACATAACTATCCTGAAGGGTCCTGCCCTCCCAGAAATCTACGTCCTCAAATACTGTCTCCTTGGACTGCTCCGGAGGTATCACTCGTTCTGAGTCCCTGGTGGCAAAGCTGTCCCACTCATCTTTAATAAAATCCACAGTGAATTCAGGGAGAAAAATAGTCCCGACCCTATATTTTGTCAGGCTTCCTACAATCAACTCTCTGTCAAAGATGTTTATGGTCATCTCCGACATTATCTTATCAAGGGCCTTGGCCCTTCTAATGGCAATTGGCTCACCATCTGAATGTCTCCAGTACTCGGTCATAAGATGCGCCCTCTCCCAATCCGCATGCACCGGAGCCAGTACCTCCTTTTTGATTTCTGTTATTCTCTCATTGAGGATAGATTCTTGGGGAATAATCCTTTCTATTTCCATGGCCAATACCTCCTAATCAAGATAGGATGGTCCAGAAACTAATGGGGAAATGAGTAATGGACACTCATCGCGCTTTGCCAGCCGGATCCGGAGGTGGAAAGTGTTCCTACAGCCTTGGTCTTTTAGGAAAGTTGTTTTCCACAATTGGGTCCGGGAGTTGCGTCATAGACCTCCTCCACTCTAATGGCTCCAGCACCCGCCAACTTTAACCCTGGGGGCATCTGTTGCATATACTTGTCCATCAGTTCGCCTGAAGTCTCTATCTTTTCGCATATTCCCTTTACTTGGTAGCCCACAGATTTTCCCGGTTTTCCCGGCAAGAAAGCGGTCAGTGATACGGACTTTCTCTGCTCCATGTTTTCCCAGGTCTTACCCTTCACAAGTTTGGCAAAGCTTATCCTGTTTGGGGCGATGGCCAACAGAGACCCGTGCGGGACAACATGTGCCGTTCCAAAAGCATCCACTGTTGCCAGCACCTTTGAAGCATTGGGGTTGTTGAACATATCCATTACCTCTTTTGTCATATTAGCCATAATATACCTCCCTCATACATATCTTTTTTTTGTGCCAAATTACACGTCGAATTCCTCTATCTCTACAACGTATGTTCCGTTCTGGAGATAATTTCATCCTGTACCATGGGGGCCAGGTCTACAAAATATGCGCTGAACCCGGCAACCCGGATTAAGAGATCCTTGTAGTCATCGGGATGCTCCTTGGCCGCTATCAAGGTGTCCCTGTCAACGACATTGAATTGAATGTGGTAACCACCACGGTCGGAATAGGTCTTCACCAAGTTCCAGAAATTTCGTACTGACTTCTCATCTTTCAGTGCCGAAGGGTGAAATTTCAGATTGAAAAGGGTGGAAAGGGCCGGAGCTGGATTAACCTTGGTGGCCGACTTCACAACGGCTGTGGCTCCTCGCTTATCCGTTCCCGGATATGGTGAAAGAGAAGCATCAGCAAAGGGAGTGGTGGCCTTTCTCCCGTCAGGGGTCGCACCACATCCAGTGCCGTGAAAATAATGGGCGGTTATGCCCAGATAAGCAGTGAGAAGAGGGTCTCCAAACGGGTTTTTATATTTCATGGCGGTTGTAGTGATTAGATCAAATAAGTCTCTACCGAGAAAATCCACTTCGTCGATATCGTTCCCGTACTTGGGGATATCCATGGCCAGCTTTCTTATCCTGGAGTGTTCCCCTTCAAAGTTTGCCTCCAAGGCGTCTTTTAGCTCCCTCATAGAAACTGTCTTGTCTTCAAATACAAGCTTTTTGATGGCAAAAAGGGAATTAGTCGTGGTAATCATGCCTACAGGTCCTACAATATAAAACTGATGGTATTTCGCTCCGCCTTCCCAAAGGTCCTTGCCGTTCTTAATACAATCCTCAACCAGGGCCGAGTCAAGGGGGAAGGGTATTAAGTCGGGTTTGGAAGTGAATTCCAGATTCATGTTAGCTTCGTTCACGGTCTTGATCTGAAAGTCAAGTTGTTTTCTAAATGCTTCCATAAACTCATCAAAGGTTGAAAAACTCTCTACGTCCCCGGTCTTTATGCCAATTTCTTTCCCGGTCATACGATGGACACCATTTCCAAATACCAGTTCCAGACAGTGGGGTACACTCAGGAACCATCCTGCGAACGGGGAAGATTTACCCGGAATCAGAAATTCCACACAACCCACTGGGGTCCAATCGTAGACATCTTCTTCCTCTACCCCTAAAGAAGGCAAAACTGAATAAGGGTAATTTTCGCAGAATACGGCAGGCTTACCTCCACCCGTGGCAATATCTTCTGCTACCTCAAAAAGAAGCTTCTCATCCACTGCCTCATGGTAGCGCAGGGAAAGGGTGGGCTGCCTAAGTTTTAGGGCACTGTCCACCTCCACGATCAGGCGAGAAAGCTCGTTGCTGATGTCTTCCCCGTCTTTGTTCCTGCCTCCAATAGTGATGTTTTGAAAATTACTTGTTTGTGCGATCATGGAGACTTCCAGCCTGACCGGTGAAAGATAAATAGATCCCAACTTCAACCAAAGGCAAGCCAATATCTCACCAGCTTCTTCACGCGCCATCTTCCCTTCTCTTATATCTTCCTTGTAAAAGGGGTAGAGATATTGATCCATTCTTCCAAAAGAATAACCAAACATATTATTTTCAATCAGCATACTAAGGTGGGTAAAGTAAACCGCCTGAACGGCTTCATGAAAAGTCCTGGCAGAGTTTTCAGGAACATGACGGCAGATATGGGCGATATTTTCCAGCTCCGCCTTTCTCTTCACATCTTTTTCTCTTGCGGCTAGTTCATCGGCCAGGGCGCCATACCTGTTAGCCAGTTTGATCACGGCCTTCAAGGCAATAATGCAACCTTGCCAGAAGTTATGTTTGTGATACTCTTCGTTGGTAGCGAGAGGGGTCTTTCTAATCATCTCCTCTGCCTCCTCAATGATCCCTTTAAAGCCCCTGCCGAGCACTTTTGGGTAGGTTGGTA
>JAXHTA010000485.1:0-2966 GCA_034190285.1 Thermodesulfobacteriota bacterium
TTAACTTACTAATTTTTATACACTTACGCTAATTACAAAGTGCCAGATTGGTGAATTTATAATTTTGAAGCTGCGGTCTATTTGAAGGGATTTTTATGAATTTTTCGGTAATTCCTGGGATTTTTGGCTAATTAAAAAACATTGCCATGTATCGGAGTTTGTTCGTTAAGAACGAAGAACTACTCTTGATTGAGCTTTCTTGAGGAAGGATGTGAAACCCAAGTAAAATCTATGTATTGTATCCAGTTGGCATGATTCCGAAAGACTGACCACCTCTGGAGTACTTTTGCAGGGCAAGGAATTTGTATCACGGAATGGAGGGCACCAATCGGCACACACTGTTCATTTACATGAAATTCGCTTTGTGAGTACAAAATTTTTAGGCACATTTTAGGCCCTCAGGGCCTAAACCGAAGTCAAACCACGTAAATCTACGTAAAAACCCCCTGACTTCACAAAGGAAATTCAAGGGGTTATAATTGACCTGGTAGTCCCAACGGGACTCGAACCCGTGTCGCCGGCGTGAGAGGCCGGTATCCTAGACCGCTAGACGATGGGACCAAGAAAGTCTTGGCTGGGGGACGAGGATTCGAACCTCGGTTAACGGGGCCAGAACCCGTCGTATTGCCACTATACGATCCCCCAGTACATCCAACAATTCTGCCGAATCTCAAGAAAAAGTCAAGTGAAAACTGGACAGCGCTTCGTCAGCCAACCTTCCAGCACCGAACCAGGTGATCGTCCTTGGCCGGACGAAAACCTATTTCCTCTTTCCGGCAGCGTTCTTCTACAAGGGGGCATCTCCCCTGGAATTTGCATCCTGGAGGTGGGTTGAACGGGCTTGGGACATCACCGGCGAGGGCCTTCCGTTCGTGCCGGTCTTGCGGTTCCGTTGAGGGTATGGATGAGAATAACGCCAGCGTATAGGGGTGGAGTGGATTGTCATAGAGCTCCTCCGCCCCTGCATACTCCATGATGTGGCCCAGATACATGACAGCAACCGCATCACTGATGTAGCCTACCACATTGAGGTCGTGAGCAATAAACAGATAGCTGAGTCCCAGTTGAACCTGCAGGTCCTTAAGAAGATTTATGATCTGCGCCTGGATGGACACATCAAGTGCTGAAACTGGTTCATCGCACACAATCAGGGACGGCTCAACACTCAGGGCCCGGGCTATGCCTATTCGCTGGCGTTGGCCCCCGCTGAATTCATGGGGATAGCGATCAGCCGCCGACCCTGCGATGCCGACCATTTCAAGGAGTTCCCCAACACGCCCCTTTCGCACCCCTCCTGGGAGGCCCGAAGACCGAAGACCTTCTTCAATGGTTTGGCCGATGGTCATCCTGGGATTAAGAGAACTGAAAGGGTCTTGAAATACTATCTGCATTTCTTTTCTCAGTGGTTTCATGTCCTTTTCACTGAAACCGCTGATATCGCAACCTTGGTAGATGATTCTCCCGTCATCACACTCAAGGAGTTTCAAGATGAGTCGTGCAACTGTGGATTTCCCGCAACCGCTTTCCCCCACAAGGCCGAGTGTCTTTCCCCGTAAGATCTCAAGATCGACACCGTCGACGGACTTCACCCAACCCGATAACCGCTGAAAAAACCCCCTGTGTACTGGAAAGTACTTCTTCAGGCCCTCTGCCTTCAAAGCAACGCTACCGGACGAAGAATACGCTTGTTCCATTATGGTCCTCAAAACAATAAATAGTCTCTTATAATAACACGAGAAAAGGAATTAAATCCAAAGAAATAAGAGGAAGATGCGTTTTGTTTTGACACCTAAGGCTTTGCCTTTTACACTTACCCTCAGGGGAAAAAGTCAAAAACACCTGCTGCCCATGGATGCGGAATGAGACGCCCTGTCTGCCACCACGATAAGCATAGACCTGTATCCGACATAATATAGAGGCTTTAGGCGGTGAAGGTGGTTTTTATGCCCTATACGTGCTATTCTGGGGCAAATGGGGGCAGTACGATCCTTGCGAGGATGGGTCTTCGGGCAAATATCAGCGAGGGCCTTCCTGATCGGGTTGTTCAGATGAATCTGAGTCAATGATTTCCTTGACCTTGACGGAGAATTCCAGTCTTTGTTCAAGTACTCATTTAACCAAATTCAAAGGAGGATTAAGGTATGAAGAAGATAATGGTTGCGATGACGGTCCTGGCTTTTGGGTCTTTGTTTTTTTTCGGTTGCGCGACGACTCCCGAGGAATCGCCTGCTGAAGCGGTGAGCAAGGTTGAAAGTGAGGAATATAAGACCGAGTATTCAAATGCGCCTTCATGGGTTATTGACGGCGGCAGTTCAATGGAAGGTGGGAGCGCTGCTGTAGGATCTGCCAAGATCGGCAAGGCGGGCATGAACTTCGCCAGGACTGAAGCATTGGCCAATGGGAGAGATGAACTAAGCAGGCAAATCGGTGTAAAGATAAAGAACTTGCTTAAGAATTTTACTCAAACAACCGGTATTGGCGACAGCGAAACCGTGGAAAAGGTCACTTCTCATGTCTCAAAGCAGGTTTCAAAACAGACCCTGATTGGATCCAGGCAGAAAGAGGCGTGGATATCTCCTAGTTCGGAGCTATATGTCCTTGTTGTAATTGATCCTTCTACAATAAGAAATACTATCAAGGACTCTGTTCAAACCAGTCTGCGGAATGAGCAGGCCCTCTGGCAAATGTATCAGGCGAAAAAGGCCCACGAAGAGCTTGAAAAAGAAATTGAAAAGGAGTTCGGTGAGTTTAAGAACCAGTGAGATGAAGGATACCCAATGATTTGGAGGGACGCAGTGAGAGAATCTTGCGGCTGTTTCATGCTGTTTTGTTGCCTGTTATTGATGTCGTGCTCTCCTACTCCTGACGTGCCCTTTGGTGCCAGTCAGGCAAGCCGCACCCCTAAACCTGATTGGTTCTGGAAGCCGTCTGTGGAAGGCAGGATCGGCGGTATTGGAATCTCCGGC
>JAXHTA010000486.1:0-2959 GCA_034190285.1 Thermodesulfobacteriota bacterium
CCTATTTTGTGGAGTGGCTTACCAGCAGGATGGAGGAAGAAATTCAGAAGATACTCGATCAGATTGAGCACTTGGGGGGATATCTGAAATGCTGGGAATCCGGCTGGCTTAGGGGGCAGGTGGAGGTTGAAGCCGCAAAGCGTTTCAGGAAGCTACAGACCGGTGAACTGGTAAAGGTAGGGGTAAACAAGTATAAAATGGAGCAAGTCTCGGAAGTCAAGACCTATCGTTGCCCCCCGGAAATTGAGGAAAAGGCTGTCAAGAGGGTTAGACGGCATCGAGAAAGACGAGACGTCTCAAGGGTGCAGGCTGCCCTTGAAAAGGTAAATGAGGCCGCCGGCCGCATTGATGCGGAGTGGCCGGCTTCCTGCGGTGTCCTTATGCCCGCCCTCATTGAGGCCGCCCGATCCGGCGCCACCAACGGGGAGATGCATCGGATACTGAGGGATGTGTTCGGATATGGTTATTTTTCGGGATGAAGATGAACTTCATACCGGATGTATTGATTTGTTGGCATCGGGTAGCAGCCGGTAAGAGGTCCTGAAAGAGGACAATCCCGGGAAGTGTGATATGAACGACAGGAGGTAGATTATGGGTTATGCGGATTTAAGGGAATGGATTTCCACTCTGGACGGCAAAGGGTTACTGTCGCGGGTCGAGTGCGAAGTTGACTGGGACAGGGAAATAGGTGCCATAGCGAGGGAAGTGTTGAACAAGAAAGGCCCGGCCCTGCTCTTTGAGAACATAAAGGATCATAAGGACACGTGGTGCAACCGACTTTTCACCTGTGGGCTGAATTCCAGGGATAAGATTGCCCTGTCCGTTGGGCTCCCGGAGGATACGCCTTACAAGGATATAACAAGGGTTGTGAAGGAACGACTTGAGAGACCTTCAGGAGTAAATGTATTAGACACAGGACCTGTCAAAGAGAACATAGTAAGGGGGGATGATATCAACCTTTACGATATCCCTGTTCCCCAGTGGCGTGTGCAGGATGGCGGAAGATATATTAACACATATAGTCACGTGGTCACGAGGGATCCGGACACGGGAATCCTCAATGTGGGGACCTATCGTGGCATGATAACGGACAAAGACAGGATCGGTGTCTTGCTGGCGTTGACGCAGCACTGGGGACACCACTTTAAGAAGTATATGGATCGGGGGGAAGAGATGCCTGTGGCGGTTGTATATGGTTGGGATCCCGCCCTGCTCATGCTTTCATGTGCCCCGCTCATACATCCGGGGTGTTCCGAGTATGAGTATGTCTCTTCTCTGCGAGAGCAGGAATGTGAGCTTGTGAAATGTGAGACAAATGATCTGCTTGTGCCTGCCTCGGCCGAAATCGTTGTGGAAGGCGCTATCTCTCCTGACCCGTCCACCTTTATGATGGAAGGTCCATTTGGTGAATACCCGGGGTACTTCGGGGGACTGGCCGCCCCCAAGCCCACTATCCGGGTGGACTGCATAACCCACAGGGATGATCCCATATTCCGCGGCGGCGTCGAGGGAGGCTCGCCTCACAGCCTAAGCGAGGGTGTCCGTTACGGGGGGCTGTTTTTTTGTGCGGTGACCTGGAACCTCCTTGAGACGGTTGGCGTGCCTGGGGTGCTCGACGTTTGGACCGAGCTTGCGACAGGCACTACGATTCTAAAGGTGAGAATAAAAAAGGCATATCGCGGGCATGCCAAACAGGTGGCGAATGCTATCTGGGGCGCAGGAGTAGCCAATTATGCCGGTAAGATTGTGATAGTGGTGGATGAGGATATAGACATTCACGATAGCGAGGCCGTGGAGTGGGCCATAGCCTATAGAATGAATGCAGATATGGATCAACTCCTCATGTTTCCCGGGACTTTCGGTTCCATGCTCGATCCGTCAACACCGCTGAAAGATAGGAACATCGTCAAGTACGGCCAGGGCAAGTGGGCGAGGGTCCTGGTGGATGCGACCATAAACTGGGAGTTAGAGCCACAGGAGCAGTATGGTGGAGAGAGGTTTCCGCCCCTGTGCACTGTGATACACCCGGATGATGAGAAGAAAATGAGGGAGAGATGGAAGGAATACGGAATTGATCTTCCGACCTCTTAATAAGAAAAAGGTGCGACTCTTCGATGAATCGAGGCCTGCATAGCCCAATATTTTTCAACCGCTCGGATATGCAGGCCTATACAAATCTTCGCCCTTGTGGAGCACAGGCTATCAGTTTCAGTCAATCTTCCGAGGCTCCATTGGGGATTTTAGCCCCTTACAAGAGAATCAACAAGAAACAGGTATAACCCCAGACGAGGTCCCTATTCTCCCGGGCTGTGTACTTTGATCGAGGTCATTTTTTCCAATAACCTGACTGCACGAACAGAAACATCTTGATGAGTTAAGATATTCGCGGATTTCCCTTAGCCCCTGGGGGTAGCGGCAGGGCAAATAGGGATCTCCACCGGCGATTGAAGAATCTTCACTGATAACTTTATAGATGAGGAGGGTTATCGGCATGAGAACGATGCGGCACTGGGCAGTTATTAGCGTAGCAGTTTTGATCTTCGCAGAATGTGGCTGGTGTTTTGAAGATTGCTTTAATTATCAGCATACCCGCCAGGATTTGTTGAAAGGGTACGGTTGGGATTCAGTGGAGGCTTTTGAGGAGAAGGGCAAAGACAGCTTCGCCCTTGAGAAGAGATGGCCCACCGTGAATTTGGAGCTTACACGTGAGGAGGAAATATCACGCTTCGGCACCACAGGCCTTGAGCAGGCGCAAAAGGCTTATCTCATCAGGCATTACGATGGGACGACTATGAGGATGTTCGTCTTTATGCGCATAGTCCATGCAGCGGGAGAGAGGAACATTCTGGGATGGAGGTCGGAATTGAATCCCCTGATGCCCAATGTATTAACATAGACCAGTCCAGACCCACTTTCTTCTCCTCAGGGTAGGCCGGGTCAAGGTACTCAGTGGGCATCA
>JAXHTA010000487.1:0-2957 GCA_034190285.1 Thermodesulfobacteriota bacterium
AGGGCCCGGACATCAATGCCCTGGGCCCTTACTAGGCCTGCGGCCAGCATGCTGTCAAGGCCTCCTGAAAAAACGCATAGGGCTTTCATTAGAATTAAGCTCCGCCTTTACAATCCCACCTCTTGGAGCGATGCCACAAGCGATTCTTGTTTCTTGTTGAGTTTCTTCGGAACCTCGATATTGATCTCCGCATATGCGTCTCCTCGTCCGTCACCTTTCATATGGGGTAGACCGTATCCTTTCAACCTGAATTTGGAATTGTTTTGGGTCCCCGGTGGGATTTTCAGTTTCAGACGCTTCTGATCAATGGTTTCGACTTCGATCTCAGTGCCGAGAGAAGCCTCAGAAAACTTGATTTTGTGCTTGAAATGCAGGTCATCATTTTCCCTTCTGAAGACCGGATGATCAAGGACCCTGATGTTGATATACAAATCTCCTGGCGGGCCACCATAAAGGCCTGGTTGACCCTTCCCTGAGAGCCTCAGCTTCTTGCCCGAAGGCATCCCCGCCGGGACCTTTACAGAGACCCTTTCTTCACGGCCGTCAACTTGGTAGGAAATTATCTTGCTCGTTGCCTGGACTATTTCTTCTAACGGTAAAGCCAGTTCGTAGACCAAATCCTGCCCTTTTGTCCCCTGGGGATGGCCGCCGAAACTGCTGGACGAAAAACCAAAGGGCGATCCGCGGCCCCGGCAGTGTTGGCCGCCAGCACCCCCCATTCCTTCGAAGACCTGGCTAAAGATATTCTGGCCTCTCCCTACACCTCCAAAGCCGAACTCTTTGAATATACTACCAAAATCGAAGCCTCGGAAAATGTCTTCTTGACTGAACTTGCTTTGAAAGCCTTCGGCACCGAACATATCATATTGTTTTTTCTTCTCTGGATCGCTCAGAACGGCGTAAGCCTCACTTATTTCTTTGAATCTGGCTTCGGCCGATTTATCTCCTTTGTTGCGGTCCGGGTGGTACTCCAAGGCCAGTTTACGATATGCCTTCTTTATCTCTTCAGGAGCGGCGGATTTTGCGACTCCCAATATCTTATAATAATCCTTTCCAGCCATATTTCTCTCGTGTTCCTAATTATGGGGCATTCCACAACCACGCCTATTCCTTCGCCCAATGGAGGTGGGAGAAAAAACAGAAACCAATTTAGAAAATAATCATAAGAAAAGGGGAAGTCAAGGCAAGATACAGAGAGAAATGGTAAAGCCAATTTCTGTTTCGGTAACTGATTCTAACCCAGGAGTCTACTAACGGAATAGACATGACTTCGACCATGTTGCCCTGGAGATGGAAGACCAAGAAGACAACCGAGTCGGCTTGCCTTGCCCTTAGCGCTGTGCAGTGAGCTTGTAAGCAAAATTCGCCTTGATATTTAATCTTGCGACAGTCACGGAACTAGGAAAGGGAGGAAAGGGGGCAGCAGACCGAATTGACCTCAACGCTTCTTGGTCAAGGATTTCGCAGGCCGAAGGCTGCAAGACTCTTACATCCTTCAGCCGACCGTGTCTGTTCAGGCTAAAAAGGACTAAGACCCTCCCCTCGATCAGGTTTTCCCAGGCTTGCCGCGGATATCTCCAGTGACTCATAAGTCTTTCCTTAATAATCCTGGCATAGGACATATATCGTTCATCCCTTGTATCCAGAGATATGGTGTCACCGGTTTCATCCTGCCAGGGTTTGCCAAGGGCCTTGGGGTCGACAAAATCACTTCCAGTGATTTCCTCATCCGCCAGGGGATTGACTGGCGGTCGAAGTAGTTCAATGTTGTAGGTTCGCAAGGGCTTGGTAATCCAGCTTGTTGGCATGGCCTTTTGTATCATCAGGAGCATACACAAGTGCAATATCAGAGAAATAATGAGGCTGATCCTCATGATAGCGCCAGTGCCAGCGATTCCTGGGACTCTATTTCTGATCGCGTCGGCTCCGATTGCCATTGACCCACCAATCAGTCTCTTTGTCAAACCACCAATCGGAGCTGTTAGTGGCCAGAATCTCTTTTGCCATATCTTTGGCATTTTTCGTAGAAAGCCTCTTTACAGCAAAGGACAGCCAATCTCTTGCATTGGGATTACCCGAATCCAGTTGTTCCTTTAGTTCCAATATCAGGTCAAGCTGATCTGCGTCTTTCGACAGGCGAGCCTCAAGTGTATTAACAGAATTGAATTCGCGGCTAAGATAAATGATTTCTTCACCAAAAGACAGCCCTCCAACCTGATCACGAACGGCCCTTTCCTCGTCCGCTTTGACGTATTTCTTGTTTACATAGTTGCTATCGCCTGTTCTGGTCTCAGGAAGATCATGGAAAAGACACATCAAAACCACTTTGTCTCTATCCGCACCAGGCTCCCGGGACGCGAGCACATACCCGATGACTGCTGTACGGAAGGAATGATCCGCCACCGATTCTCCACCGGACCCAAGAAACTGGTAGCCTGTACGGGGAGTTTTCTTCAGCATTCCTACTTCAAATAGAAATTCTACGGCCCTTTTCAGCATCTCTTCTGAATATGTATATGATGGCTAAAAGTCAAGAAGGTTTTATGCACCTTGATTTATTTCTGTGTAGTGTGTAGTATAAAAATATATGGGCCTTTCTGGTTTTCCTTCTTTGGACGGACGGCCACTTAGCTGACGATGCACCCAACGCCACGAGCCCGGGATTTTCCCAAGAACGATTAAGGACAGTGTTTAAGAGTCGTTGGAATGAAGATTCATACATATCCTGATACGGTTCTAAGATCACCAGCCGAACTGGTCAAAGACATTGACGGAGCCATCCAGGACCTGGTTGACGAGATGATCGAGATTATGTATGCGGCACCGGGTATCGGTTATCGGGAAACAGTACCAACTCATCCACCATCACGCTGCTCAGACCGGAGACGATGGCCACGCCATCGCCCACCTGTTTGACCGATCCCACGCTCTGGGCCGACAAGCGATAGCGATATTGG
>JAXHTA010000488.1:0-2939 GCA_034190285.1 Thermodesulfobacteriota bacterium
TCCCCTGAACTGCAGGGTTTTGTCATGTGTGGCTGACTCACCCTGGGGTGTTCGGCCTTGTATGAGGTTCCTGTTCGTCGGCTCACAGTTTTGCCGCTGGCTTCCTCCGGACGTTACCTCAAGGTAACGCCCTTGTCTTAAGCTAATAGTTTATGTTAAGTTATGTTCATAACTTAACAGCAGTTCAGCTATAGGGGACTTACACCCCATAAGTTCACGCCCGTGCCGGGCGTACACAATAGGCTCAACTGGACGCTCCTTGCGTCGCGCCAGTTAGTCAAGTGTTCGACAAGACAAAGAAATATTTACACATTAATCTAAATAAGTTATCATTTATTTATGTCTGAATATAACTGTACGCAATATTTTGAAAATGAGGTATTACGAAAACGGCCTTATTTAAAGAAAGAGTGGTGTATTCAGGTCATAGAAAATCCCATCAAGGTTGAACGTCAAGAACATAACCGTTTTCGATTTTGGGGAGAAATTCAAGAACTTGGTGGACGTGTATTAAGAGTGGTAACTCTTGATGATAAGAAAACTATTCATAATGCCTTCCCTGATAGGAGATTCAAACTATGAAACTAAATTATTATTCTGAAACAGATTCGCTCTATATTGATTTATCTTCTAAAACAAGCACGGAAAGCGTTGAAATATCCGAAGGTGTCGTCATAGACTATGATGGAGATGGTCATATAACAGGAATTGACATTGATAATGCAAGTCGCAAAATCGACCTTAAAGAAATTATTCTAAACAAAGTGCCCACACAGCTTCAAGCGATCATGGCTTAATCAAAAAAATGTCGAACAAACCTTGGATTAGTAACCGAGTTTTCGTTCCTCAAACTCGGTTACTAATCCAAGGTTCAAGAAGGCGCGGAGTATAGGGGGAAAGGCTGTAAAGGCACGGGTCCAAAAAGAAGAAATAGCGCGGGAAAGTGTAGATATAAAAGGCTAAATCATCAAAATATGTAAACTCACAAGGTTCACCTTAATAAAAGGCCATCATAATACAGTGCAAAAACCGTCGTTCGGATAAACCTGTAGCGCTGAGTCTGCCCGGAGCTGTCCGGCCACCTCATTTTTTCAAGGCGTAATTAATATCTTGCTGCTTACAACACTGTTATGTAGGCCCACCCCTTGAAACCGGGTTTAAAAACGCCACATACCTTAACGGCTTCCCACAGCAGGCACATTTTATCTTCGGTCTTTCAAACCCGGGCAATGCATTGCAGGCCTCCTCAATGAAAGCATGAACGAGAGAGATAAGTTTTCTCAGCCTGTCAATGGATAAAGAACTGTTCGGGTTCAGGAATCCATAGTGCCTTATCTTCATAAATCCCCATGGGAGTACATGCTGAAGGAACCGCCTGATAAACTCCATGGGCTTAAGCTCCATGGTCTTCCATGTGTTCCTTTCGCGGTCTTTATAAGAAAACCTGATGCCATTGTCACTGATGCTCTTTATACGATTATTTGAAATAGCAACACGGAATACATACCTTGAGATATACCTCAGTGTGTTTTCCCCTTTTCCTGCAGGTTGGTTGTGAACCACCCACTCCTTTTTCCAGACAGATGGGTCTATCAGATGAAGCAGGCCTGATTTTTCCATCTCATCCCGGAATTTAGCTCTAAAGATTATGGCAAAAGGATCTGTATGGACAAACATGTCCTGTCTCGATGAAAGCCATTGTTCTCCATCTTTATCAACAGCCCCGCCCGGAATAACAATGTGGATATGGGGGTGAAACTGAAGCCTGCCCAGGTATGCAGCACAGCCAGATAACCGATTCTGTCTGATCCTACATACTTTTTGTCTTTTGCCAGTTTTCTCAAAGCCCCATGAGCACATGAAAACATGGCCTTATAAACAACCCTTTGATTGGATCCGGCAAGATCACGAAACTCTTCAGGGAGAGTAGCTGTTAATAGAATATAGTGTGTAGGAAGAAGGTTCTCCATCTGTTTATGCAACCATTCCTCTGCCTTGTACTGATGGCAGGAAGGACAATGCCTGTTTCCGCAGCAGCATGGAACAGGCTGCATTGTATTGCAGTCATCACATTCATAGAGCATAGCTCCAAAATGACCTCTTCTGCATTCACACATATCCCTTATAACCCTTTTGTGGATTCCGGGCATCCGGTCACCATACAGCCCCAGGTACTCGTTGCCATAAGTCCTGAATATCTTCTGAATGGCACTCATGACAACACCCCCTGCATTAACTGAGCTACCCTTTCATTTGAATCTTCTTCCGCAAGGGTCGTTACATGAAGGTAGATCATTGTGCTTGTTAATGTCTTATGCCCCAGTATTTTCTGTACATGCCGTATAGGTATGTTTGCCTCCAGAAGGTGGGTTGCATAGGCATGTCTGAATACATGGGGGTGGACATGCTTTTTAAAATTAAGCTTCTGTAATGTGCTTCTTAATACTCCCTGGACACCGTTGTCACTTACAGTACCTTTTGCAGTTCCGGCATTTTTCCCATTATCATGCCCTAAAGCAGGAAAAATCCATTTTGGGTTGCGGTGGGTTTTGTAATACTCCCGCATGGCAGACAGGGTTATCTTTGGCAAAGGAACCGTTCTGTCTAATCCACCTTTACCTCCCCGGATATGGATAAGACCTCTGTCTGAGAGTATGTCTCCAACTTGAAGGCTTGTTGCCTCTCTGAGACGCAATCCCATGGAATACAGGGTAAGATGAAATGTATGACTCTGCTGGGTGGGAAGGGCATATATTATCTTCTTAACTTCCTGAAGGCTTAGAATAGTTGGAAGCTTTTCTTCCCGTTTCCACTTGATATCAATGAACTACCCCGCAGCAAGCTACGGGGTATCAAAATGGAAAATACTTTATTTGAACCCCCTCACCCTATCCCTCTCCCCCTGAAAGGTGGAGAGGGAATTTCGTGGTGACCCTGCA
>JAXHTA010000489.1:0-2922 GCA_034190285.1 Thermodesulfobacteriota bacterium
CGCAGTTTATGGAAATTGACCTGGACAGAGGCAAAACTCTTCCTGCGGGAACCGTGGGCAGCCTTCTTTACCCTGATCTTCCCACTGGGAATGCTCTTCCTCTTTGGAAGCATCTACGGCATCAGGGCCCTCAATGAATTATTGGATAATGCTGCCGAGCTGGGGGGAACCCATGTATTTGTCAACTTAGGGAATGGGCAGGAACTGAGGGGAGAGGTATATTGCTGCGCCTATTGTGAACTTTCCAACGGCATGCCCGATGAAGACTACTGTCAAGGGCATGACGGCAAGCCTGAAAAAGCCTATTGCGAAGGCCCTGATGGAGAGCCGATGGGTATGGCCTATTGTCTCGGCGCTGAAGGGGCGGATGCTGCCGAATGTGTCACGAACGGCGGCAAGTGGATTCCTCCAATAGATGAAGTAGGGTGTGATGTTCGGAGTGGCAGATGGATACCTAGATCAGAGGATCGAACGGAATGTGAGGCCAGGGGAGGGATATGGCGTCCCAAGGCAAAAGACCAGATATCATGCGAGGCCAAGGGCGGCAAGTGGGTTCTCAACGAAGATGTGCTGCGCTTTGCGCCCTCACCGGTAAGGGCGAAGGATTAAAACAGAGACCTAAGAGAATATCAAGGCATAAGCGAGGCAATTATGTCAAGACCTATGTTTTTGAGGCTGTTGAAGATAGCGATACTATTTTTTTTGATCCTTCCTTGTGGTTGCGGTGGACATCGCATTTACTATGAGCCTGACTATAAAAATCGTTTCTATGTGCCCAGGCAGATTCCGGTGAAGCCCGGAATGACAATGAAACCCGGCTTTGATATCTGCAAAAGGGTTAACATTGTAAATGCTCAGCTGCGCACGGAGAACGTGCCTCTTAAGGCATGCGATCAAAAATTTGATAATCTTGGTGCGTATACTCATAAATGGTGGGGAAACCTGCACATGTGGACTGACACTGCGTTAGGAGTGCTCGAGACCGAGCTGGACAAAAGAGGCGTTACCGTCACCAAAGGGGCTCCCAAGATACTCAAGCTTTCCATAACCCGTGCATGCCTGTTTTGGGCGTTTCACGATGTCGGATGCCCGTTGAACCTGAGAGTTCAGACAGGGGATGGATATATAAGGGACTTTGAAGTGTCCAACAGGTCAATCGATCTATATGACAGTTGTGACGGCGCTGTCACCAGGGCTGTGGCCTCTATGTTCGACGACGATAACATCCGGAGCTATCTTACTTGCCCAAAGGCCCCGACAGATTCGGACTGCGACGAGGTGCATGATGAGATTGATGAATGCCCGGAGACACCTCAGGGAGTAGCGGTCGATGCCAATGGATGTCCATTGGATTCCGACGGCGACGGAGTACCTGACTACCTTGATGAGTGCCCGGGAACGCCTCAAGGCGTAAGGGTTGACAGCAGCGGTTGCCCTCTGGACACGGACGGTGACGGCGTGCCCGACTACCTGGATGAATGCCCTGGAACACCCCGCGGCGTGGAGGTGGACGGCAGGGGCTGTCCTCTGGACACAGATGGCGATGGCGTGCCCGACTACCTCGATGAATGTCCCGGGACACCTGAAGGCGTGGAGGTTGACATGAGCGGTTGCCCTCTGGACACGGACGGTGACGGCGTGCCCGACTACCTGGATGAATGCCCTGGAACGCCCCGCGGCATGGAGGTGGACAGCAAGGGCTGTCCTCTGGACACGGACGGTGACGGTGTGCTTGACTACACAGACCAATGCCCTGGAACACCTGAAGGGGCCAAGGTTGATTCCCGGGGATGTTGGGTCCTTATGGACACCCTATTTGATTTTGACAGGTATGAGATCAGACCTGAATACTATCCTGTCCTTGATGATGCCGTGATGGTGTTACAGGACAATCCCTCTATGAAGATCGAGGTGCAGGGACATACCTGCACTATGGGAACTGCAAGATACAACCGGAGACTTTCCGAGAATCGCGCTAGAGCGGTGATGGATTATCTGGTTAGGAAAGGAATCGAAAGAGACCGGCTTTCTGCCGTTGGGTATGGTTTAACAAGGCCCAAAGAATCCAATAAAACCGAGGCAGGCAGGGTTTTGAACCGCAGGGTCGAACTAACGCCGGTTTATTGAGGTTCCCCATGAAGGGGAGTCTACCGTACCCATTTAAATGGCCGCGACGCCGAGAGTGTTACCATAATCATGTTGCCCACATACTCATCTTCAGGGTCATCACTCCTGCGGTCTTGATATGAGTAGTCTAAGGCCAGAGAAAACCGCCGCAGGAACTCTAACATAAGACCACATCGGCCCCTATAGGTTTCATCATCCTCAGTCTCTTCCAGGGCATAGCTGTTTTTCCGGTAGGAACCGCTGACATAAATGTGTAGATTCTCAAAAATATCATATTCAATCCTGGCTTGCGTTGACCAGTACTCGGTAAAATCTCTTTTCTCCGAATCCATATAATCATCATCCCAGCCTTTCCTTATCCCTAGGACAATGCTTCCGTGGCTGATCTGCCTGTCCATGTCAGCGGCGAACAGAATGCCGGTATCTTCAGACACATCGCCTGTGGGCCCATAAAAGCCGAGCTGGAGTGTCAAAGAAGTGTGCGGAGAGAAATCCTTTTCAAGACCCACTGAGACGTCGTGTATCTGATAATCGATCGTTTCTTCTTTGTAGTTCCTCACGGCAAGTCCGTAATTGAGGCGGGACCTTGTCCGGGGGCCGAACTGATGGATATAACCCACGTCAGCCTCATGACTGTCGATGTCATCACTTGCGGCAGGGCCATCTTCCTGATCAAACTGGTACCTGGTAAATCCATAGCCCAACTCAACACCATTTCTGAGGTCGAACCAGTAAGATAGAGTGCCGGATGGACCATGTTCGGTCGAGTCCTCCATAGCAGGATCGTCATTTTCC
>JAXHTA010000049.1:0-13205 GCA_034190285.1 Thermodesulfobacteriota bacterium
CCAGACGATAATATTGGCCATCTTCTGGTCTCCACTAAAATATCTGTCAAAATCATCGGGAGCGGCGCTACCCAGCAGCGTGAAATACAGATTTCCCACCTGATCATTTGAATGGGGCAGAACCCCCCATTTGGGATTGCCGCCATAAATCAGGCTCTGTATGGGGGTGAAGAGGTCAACTATGGACATCGTATAAGATACCCCCTCGCATTTTTCCATGCTTCGCTGGAATGAGTCCAGAATCTTCAATAATTGAGGATTATGGATTGCCCATTTGCCCTCGCCCTCTGCAAGAATAAACAATTCTTCTGTACCGGGAAAGTTCTCATTTATTTGACCAACGGCTGCATTATATTCTGAATCCTCCCAAAGGATCGGCGTTCCCGGATTGACGTCTCCAATTTCAACTTTTGTGGAAACCCAAAGGGCAAAAGCTGCAAGAATGGCTACAATAATAAAATTGGCGACTCCGAGTTTGCCGAACCCCAGCCTTGCCACAAACCCTAATATTGTCTGGATGAATCCTTGCTTTGTGTCCACAATGCTTTGGACGTTTTTTGGGGGAGGGAAAAGGGAAATGAATACAGGTGTAAAAATCAGCCCGCTAAAAATGATTGACGCCGCCCAAAAAGAGCAGAAATACGAAAGTTTCTGTAGCATGGGAATAGGGGCAACAGCGATCAAAAGGATGCCTATGGAGTCCGTTGCAATACCCAGTATTCCTGGAGGCAGAATGGAAACTGTGGACTCAATGCAGGACCTCGTCTTGTCTTTTGTCTCATTAAAACGTTCAAAGAAACGTTCCGTGAATTGGACAGAGTGGCTCAAAGCGCGTGCTGTGATAAGCAATGGGATCACCAGTGTCAAGGGCTCCAAGCTATAGCCCAATAACCCACAGAACCCCAGACCCCATACAGCCCCCAAAAGGCTGGATATCGTCGGAACTAAGACTCCCACAAAGTTCCGAAAATAGAAATAGAGAAAAAAGATAAGCACAAGGAACGTTAACCCGAAAATCAGATACATCTCGTTCTGGTAATTATATATCCAGCCTGTAAGGATTGGTTCTCCACATACATACAGATTATAGCCCGGTTCTGATTCACTCTTAATCAATTCATCTATTTGTTGAAAAGTAGTTCTGTAGTCCAAGGTATCGGCAATGAGTGTGATCGTAAAGAGGACAGATTTTTCATCAGGCGATACCCAGACGCCATAGACAGCACCAGTGTTACGGACTTTTCTTCTGAACTCTTCCAACTCCTCTTTTGTTTGGGGGACCTTGTCCATAAGAGGTACTGATTGCACCATACCTATATTAACGGTGACGGATTTGACCTTCCTGGATGCAATGGAATAAACCTGGTCATGATTGACTGATTGAAGCGAATCCAGTTTTTCGGTGATCCTGGTGACCTTCTCCAAGGTATCAGTATTGTATATGTCACCTTCCTTCTTCTGAAGCATAAGATACACCTTTAGTGGGTCACCCAACTGTTTTTCGTACTTCTTGTGGACCTTTATGAACGGATGTTTGTGGGGGAGCAAGTCACTGAATGACGTCTCGATCCTTATCTTTGTGCATTGCCAGCCAAAGAACGCACTTACAGAAAGAATGATTCCAAGGACGAGTAACCGATGCTGCATGATGAAAAAAGCAAATTTCTTGACCAAAAATATCTCCTTTCTATGTCAATCAGGTTTGAGCTGATGACCTTGGCGTAAGCCTGCGTGTGTTCATTTGATGTCGAAATCCCTTATTGCGCTCTTTCCAACCAGGGTGGCTTGTGTAGAAGAGTCTTCGGAAAACAACCATGCATCTGCGAACCAGGGGAGAGGTAACCGCATGTTGAGTTTCCGAACTTGCCATGTCTTACCGCCATCATTAGAAAGAATTACGGTCGCCCGGTCTCCGACAACGATCCCGTTAGATCCGACCAGATGAATTTTTGAAAGATTATTATCTATCGGCAAATCGATCTCATCCCAATTCACTCCCCCATCTTGGGTGTGAAGAAAATCGCCGTTCTGACCTACGGCCCAACCTTCCAAACGGCTCTTGAAACAGACTGAGAAGAGAGGGGGGAAAAGACCAATACGTAAAGATTCCCATGTATTTCCGGAATCTGAAGTACTTAATACTGACCCATTGTCTCCTACAATCCATCCATGAAGCCCGTCAACAAAAGAGACTTCATATAAGGTGGGTGGTATTGTTCCTAAATATATCGGCAGAATTTCGGCCCAGGCAATTGGCGTGATTTGCCACGATGAACCACCATCCTTTGTCAATAAAATGGTCCCTGATTCTCCAAATGAAAGCCCGTTGTGTTCATCAAAGAAGTAAACTCCCAATAGGGATTTATCGGTCTTGGCATCCTGCCTATCCCAATTAAGACCCCCATCATTTGTGTAAAGGATAAGGCCTTTTTGCCCTACTATCCAGCCGGAATTATTTACAAAGGTAATATCATTAAGTGAATAATCCCAAGTGGTTTTCAGCTTTTTCCAGGTTTTGCCGCCGTCAACGGAGTTGATGATGAGTCCTCTGTTTCCTACGATCCATCTGGTTTGTTTGTCCACACAATGAACAGCAAAAAGTTTGTCCCGGCGTTCCAATGAATAACTGACGGCACCCGCAAAACCGGTCTTGAGGGTTAAGATGTGAAAAAACAAAGAGGTTATTGTGAATGCAAAGATAAGACGCGGCGACCTGTGCAAAGAACAAATTCTCCGTTCATTTATAGGTTTCATTAAATTAACCTCGATTTGGGCATTATTTTCTCCTGGGTTGACATTGCTTTGTTATCAAGAAGTTGGCCTTCTGAATATAAGGCGCTTTGACCCGTTATAAATATGGGGATGGTTTATGCGGCTTTGACAAAAGAGATCCCACTGGGTCCGTCACCAGCTCACATTTTTTCCAAAGGGCTACAGTGTTACGTTTTCTGGCAGTCTAAGTGAAAAGAAAACACGGCAATTTCTGTGCCGAAGTGACAGGCTGAAAATGAAAAGAGATGGGAAAAGGGCAATGGGAAACCAATTCCCGGTCTGACGTCTATTTAACCACTTGAAAGTCCTTCAGATTATAAAATACCAAACATTGAATTATCAGAGACGTTTATCTGCAAGTCTATTTGGAAGTCGTGGTCAGGAGTGATGTGCATCTGGAAAAAACAAGGGTGAGGACCGGTCTGTTGTAGAATCTGTTTCTACAAGTAGAGAAATCGTCTACAGGTGGACGTTGTATTTTTTTAGTTTCTTGTACAATCCAGTTCTGTGGACGCCTAACGACTCTGCCGCCTTCCTGACACTGCCTCCCGAGTCCTCCAGGAGCTGGATCAGTGCCTTTCTTTCCGAGTCAGCAGCTACTTTCTTGAAATAACCGGGCCCAAGCGCCAACTCCTCAGCCCTCGGCTTGTCCAGATGAGGCAAGATTTCATGTATTCCTATAGTATCTGGTTCTATCGAATTTGTTACCCTTTCTAATAGGTTGACTAGTTCCCTGATATTTCCTGGCCAGTCATATTCATAGGTCAAGAGAATTGTAGCCTCTTCAGTCATGCGCCATTCAACCCTTTTTCGCTCTCCGCTAAGTTTATCCAAAAAATGTCTTATTAGTAACGGGATATCCGTTCTTCTTTCCCGCAGACTGGGGATCTCCACCCGCAGAACATTGACTCGGTAGTAAAGATCCCCCCTGAACTTTCCTTTTTTTACCAACTCATCTAGCTTCATGTGAGTGGCTGTTATCAAGCGGAAATCTACCCTGATCTGCTTCGTGCCCCCAATCCTTTCCACCTCCTTTTCTTCAAGTACACGAAGAAGTTTAACCTGCATCTCAATGGGCATGTCACCTATCTCATCCAGGAATATGGTTCCCTTATGGGCCAATTCAAACTTACCGGGCTTACCCCTCCTGCCCGCCCCGGTGAAGGCCCCTGGCTCATACCCGAAAAGCTCTGCTTCCAGAAGATCCTTTGGAATTGCAGCACAATTTATCCTTATGAAATCATTAGACCTTCGGGTGCTGCCATGATGAATGGCATGGGCAAATAGCTCTTTTCCCACACCACTTTCTCCTAAAATCAATACCGGTACGGAGCTTTCCGAGGCCTTCAACGCCAATCTCTTGGATGAACTAATCTCCCGACTTTCGCCTATAATATTATTGAAATTATAGCGCGAAGAACTCAGGCTGGAGAGTTCTTTCTGGTAGAACTCGACTTTTTCCTCCAAGATTTCGACTCTCTGGACCAGCTTTGCCCTTTCCTTGAATTCATCCTGCGACAGAATGACGCCAACAACTCCAATCGCCCTGTCATCATTAATTATTGGGCACAAGGAAAGCATCTCGACCTGGCTGTCCTTGCCCCTGACCGGGTTATATGTCGGCTTGCATGAGCTTATGGGAAGTTCTATGTTGCATTCATTTATCATCTTTGTGATGTGTCTGTTTACGAACTGATACCTTGAGATACCGAGGAAAGACAAGAAACTTTCATTAGCAAATAGTCCAATTCCTTTATCGTCTATGATGGCAATTCCCTGAGTAGTATTCTTGGCGTGCATCTCCATAGCTTTTACTATCGGCGTCACCCTGAGCAGTTCATTGTGAGCCTGGTCCAATCCTCTGTGCATGAGTCGAATTACATCATGCAAAGAAATCACTCCTGTGAGTCTGTTGGATGAGTCGACAGTGGCTACGGTGGAATTATTGAAGTAGTTATTCTCCAATAAGTCGACTATCGTTGTATCTTCATTTACTGTCTCGATCTCATCAACCAAATCCTTCGTGAGAGGAAGTTTGGGATCTGTATGATTTTCAAGATGGTTCAGCATGCGGAGAGAGGTCAGAATCCCTTGTATCTTGAAATCTCCATCTTTCACTATTATTATTCCCGGCTTTTCATCGGAATTTTGAAATATGGAAATCGCATCAGCAATGGTATTACTACAGCAAAGACTGGCGTAATCTTTAGATGAAATATGCCTCGCCTTGATCTTCCTGAAGTCCGATAGGTCCACCACTTGTTCCTCCTGTCATTACCTGAATTAAAATGATTTCTGGAACTCCTTTCTCCCTAGTGCATCGGTTAATCGATGTCGAACATGCAATTTCAAAATTAGGCAGTATTAATCTGAATTTTCGTATTTCAACTATATTTGTCAAGGCATTTTTTCCTGCCTGCACCAAAACTGGTTCACGACCCATTTTCCCAGCCTATTCATTTTTGGTGGGGAGACCCGGTCCTTTGGGGCCAGGATCTATTACTAAACTCAAGAAAATCCACGAAATAGCAGCTGGTCGCGGCGGCAATTTTGCTTAGACACCTTGGTCATTAGAACAAATTCCATTTTCGGAGAGTCCGGTATCCACCTACTGACCTCCTTGAATTCTCAAGGGGCCTTTCCCTCCTCACGGGCAACCCGGCGAACTCTCGGGAGTTCTGTAAGATCCCGTGTCAATTCCCTCCACTCCATGTCCTCTTTAGAGGTAAGGCTGATACGAAAGGTGATTACCTCCTGGTCCAGCCTGCGGTCAAAATTCACGAACTGAATGCTGGAGCAAGGATATTTATTTATGATGGCTTCTATCCGTTCTAGCTGACCACCCACATCGTCGGAAACCAGGGTAATAGTATTGTGTATGTCCCTGTTGAAAAAGGGCTTGATGTGGCGGAGCACATATAGGCTGAAGAGACTGAAGAGCGTGACCAGGATGGCCGGGATGAAGTAACCGCTACCCACAGCGAGCCCCACAGCCGTTATCATCCACATCCCGGCTGCCGTGGTCAGGCCTTTGACTGAGCCCTTTCCGGTAATGATGGCTCCGGCTCCCAAGAAGCCCATTCCGGCCAGGGCATAGGAGGCTATCCTGCCCGGATCCAACCGTACAGCGCTTTGAGCCCCTATATTACGATATATGGTCTCTATATTGAGAGAGACCATCATTATAAGGCAGGAGCCCAAGGCCACAAGAATATATGTGCGAAATCCCGCTGCCTGACCGTGGGCTTCCCGCTCGAAACCTACCAGCCCCCCAAGCAAACAGGCCAGGGCCAACTTGAAACTCGATTCAGCAATAAGAGAAGTATCGAACAATATGTGCCACTCCATTTATTAACCTCCGGAATACGAATCTTGATAACGCACCTTCAATTCATCAATACGATCTGGGATGTCTTCTCTCAAAGGCGAGACTTGGAAATCAGAGTCATTTCACTGTAACAACATCTCGTTTCAGCCAAACGTGGTTCGAGAAGCAGGGGTATATCCTGCTATTCAGGGGGTGTTGAACATGCGGCATGGGAATTTGTGTTACGGGCCTCAAGAGAGACCAACATGTCCCTTATGTCTTTCCGAACTGTTCGAGACCTCATCAGATTTGGCTTTGCCTCGGGAGATCCATAACGTCTTGACTTCTCAAATGCCTCTCTGATAAAAATGCTAATTCAACTAAAAGCAAATGAGTTTTATATACTTTTCTAAAAAATATATCAACAATAGATCTGATGTCTGCCAAAGGTCTTTGGAATAATGACGGCAAGTGCTTCTGCAAATGGGACTTTTGACCTTCGTGACTACCAGAGCGAGTGTCTCACCGCCATCGGGGAACGCTATCGGACCGGTGTAAGACGTCAGCTCATATGCCTTCCCACCGGGTCTGGAAAAACCGTTATATTTGCAGAGTTCCCCCGCTACTTCCGGATGAAGAAACAGATGCTGGTGTTGGCCCACCGTGCCGAACTGCTTGAACAGGCCAGAGACAAGATCAGATGGGCGAACCCCAGTTTGGGGGTACAAGTGGAACAGGGAGGACGAAGCGCGGACCCCGATTGCGATGTGGTTGTGGCGAGTGTGCCCACTCTGGGGCGCAAGGGGTCGAAACGTTTGCGTCGTCTTGACCCGGACCGGTTTTTCCTGATCGTGGTTGATGAAGCCCACCACGCCACTGCGGATACCTATGTCCGAGTCCTTAAGTACTTTGACGTATTTGATTCGGCAACCCGCAAATTGCTTGTCGGCTTCACAGCTACACCAAAGCGCGGCGATGGGGAAGGACTGGATGCGGTTTTTCAAGAAATTGTATTTTCTCGTTCACTTCCCGAAATGATCCAGGCCGGTTATCTCTCGCAGGTAGCGGCCTACCGCGTTGAGACCGATATCGACCTGTCCAAAGTCAGAACCCATATGGGCGATTTTGTGGCTTCCCATTTATCCCGGACAGTGAATATTGAACGGCGTAACGACCTTATTGTTGAAGTATTTCTTTCCCATCTCAGGGACAGGCAAACATTGTGTTTCTGTGTGGATGTAGCCCATGCGTTTTGCCTTGCGGATGCCTTTAACAGTAAGGGTATCCCGGCCGGTGCTGTGAGCGGCAATACTGAACGTTCCGAACGCTCAAAGATCTTGGCCGACTTCCGATCCGGCAAAATCCGAGTGCTCGCTAATTGTGTTGTGCTAACTGAAGGCTATGACGAACCATCGGTGTCCGGTATCATCCTGGCTCGGCCAACCAAGTCCACCCTCTTATACACACAGATGATCGGCAGGGGGACCAGATTGCACCCCGGCAAGGACAACACCACGGTTCTCGACATCGTGGACGTCACACGGAACAAAAGCCTGGCAACACTTCCAGGCCTATTCGGCCTTTCCGGCGAATTTGATCTCGAAGGACATACGACCGAGGAAGTGCGGGAAGCCACACACTGGGTCGAGTCCAATCGACCCTGGGTTCCAATCGACCAGGCATTGTCCCTCAGTGATTTGCGTTATCGCTGCAGAAAGGTCAACCTGCTTGATTTGGAGACGCCCGGGGAGTTGCTGGCATACTCCCGATATGCTTGGGTCAGCATCGGCAAGAGTGGCTATCGGTTGGGATTATCCGGAGGCAAAGCCATTATCGTTGCGCCAACGATTCTGGGCGATTGGGAAGTGCTTTTTCGCCGAAGGGGGACAGAGGCCGTCCTGACACGCCATGTTGACGTCCATTCAGCCATTACTAGTGCGGACGCGCATGTGAAAAGGCACGAGTCTGATTCGGTCGGGCTGGTCACAAGGGATAGGCGATGGCGGATCGCCCCGGCCTCGGAAAAGCAGATCGATGTGCTTCGCAGGAAAAAGATAGATGTACCGGAAGGACTTACAAAGGGGCAGGCCAGCCATTTGATAGGTATGCTTTCATGAAGATGGGGAAGACAGCACGGCGTGTATGCCCTAAAACCCATCTGATGATGCTTCCGCCGGAGACCAACATGGCCCTTTAATTGTCTCTAATCCCTTGGGAAGTTACGGGTTATAATCCAGGGAATATGGAAAACGGAAGGCCCTATTAGTCTTTTTCTATTGACTTCCATATTTCCTGATTCTAAGATTTGTTAGAAAATTCGGGATAGCAGAGAATGGATGAGGAAGAATTTAACAGAAAGTATGTGAATCTAAGAATTCTTAAGAGTATCCAGGATTATATGAAAACAGAGGGTACTTCCCCAACAGCAGTGTATCCGATTAACGTACCGGAAGACCTGCTTTACCAGGTGTTGAAACTGCAGGGACCTGAGAATGCCGACAGTTTAATACACCATATATTCAAGTTGGGGCTTGCCTTTTGGAGTGAGAAATCATACACTGATGTTTTTGGGTCTGAGCAGAGCCTGGAGACCTTTATTGAACTGCTCAAGAAACGAAACAGAGAACAAGAATGATTTCTTGACTCCTCTAATCCCCCCCCTCCCTGTTGCCAGTGATGCTTGCAAATGGTTAATTCACTTCTGGGATCATAAGTGAACACCGCCGATACCCCTTAAACAGGGGGATATTTTCAGGCATTTATTGACCAAATGTTGACCAAATCATGGCCTGGTCTTAAACACTGATAATCAAAAAAGCGTTAAAGGGCCTTCCCCAATTTTGAGACCTCCCCTTCTGGGGGAGGAGTCCCAATGACTACATTTGTGGATTCAAAAGTGATCTATTTAATGTCATATCAATGATTTAGATCGATGGCCGACTCCCTTCCTAAACCAGGCAGTCGGCGACAAGCTCCCACAGATATTTCACCTGAAGCTCGCCCATGTCATATTCTTCTGCGAGGTTGGTGAGTTGGCTATGACAGCTATGGCAGGGGACCACGACCATCTCTGCGCCCGTCTTTTTAATTTGATTCATTTTTCGCCGACCGTAATCGATGCGTTCCTTGTTGTACCCGGTCACTAAAGCGCCGCCCCCGCCCCCACAACATATCTGATTCTGTCTTGTCGGATATAGTTCCACGCGGTTTTTTATGCACTGATCAATTATCCATCGGGGTTCATCATAATATCCGTATCCGAAGAGCTTTTCCGACTTTCGAGTCCAGTTGCAGGGCTCATGGTAGGTAGTCAGCAGGTCGAATCTTGACCGGTCGACTTTTATCCTCCCGTCTCGAATATAGGCCATCAGGAGGTCGAAAACCGTAACTGTACCGATTTTTTTCAGCCTTTCTGGGAAGTATTGTATCAGACCAGACCTGGTCGCAAGATAAGCATGGCCTCATTCGGGCCACAGCAGGTCCTTGATTTTATATCTCTCCATTTGATCAAGGATGCGTCCGGCCATAGTCTTTATGGCTGCGTTGTCTCCGGTAAAATAGCCCCAGCTCGTCCCCTCCCAGTTTTCAGAAACGACGGTCCAGTCTTCACCTGCGGCATAGAATATCTTCCACAGATGTTTGAGATCATCGGTATGAGTATTGACCAGCTTGTTATGGATGGTGGTCAGTATCCTCGCGCCTTCCTTGTCAATCGGCACATGAAATCCCCCATATCCCGCTTCTTCAGCGAGTTCTTCTCCTACGTCCTCCATGATGAACACGAAGTCTTCCTTCGGGAGCCCCAGGTTGTTGCCCTTATTGATCGCGGTCTCAAGGCCCTTTTGCAGAATGCCAGGCACCAGGGAGCGTTCCCGTAATGACCGGATCATTCTTACGGCATCGGCAATATCGACACCCATGGGGCAGACTCGCTCGCACTTGCCGCAAAGGGTGCAGATCCAAGGCCATCTCGACTGAATCAATGTCTCTTCCTGGCCGAGACCGATCATTCGAACGACCTTTCGCGGATCGAATCCATCGACACCCGAAACGGGGCACAAGCTGGAACAGAGACCGCATGTTATACACAGCTCGTGGGAAAAAGGAAATGCCCCCAATTGACCGTGATTTAACCTAATAATGTCAGCAGATGGTTTCATCTTCAGGACAAGCCCCTATCAAGGGACTGGGACCGAGATCGGCCAATCCCCTTGTGAAGTCGTTTATTATGCGGGCAAATGCCGCCCCCATGTTTGAGGCAATCGATCGGATGACAAGACGGTCTTCATTCACGCCGATTTGACGCAAGAGCGCCCTGGCCCGGTCTACCTTTGTCCGGGCATAAAGGAATCCTACCTCCGAATAACAGTTGTTCTGATGGCAGGTTAAAATCAAAACACCGTCCGCACCTTTTCTGAAGGTATCCAGAATATCGCCCGTTGAAAGCCTGCCCGCACAAGGCATGGTGATGTAAATGATCCGATGGGCCGTTTTCTGAATTGAATCCCCTGGAAGATTCCTGGCCTGGATCGCCGAACGATTGCAGCACAAAACGACGACATTCAAAGCGTCCTTTTCTGCGGCAGTTTTTTTGAAAAGGCCCCCGTTCTCGAATGGATCAAGACAAACATCCCTTTCCATTCGGATCGCGTCTCTGGGGCATGCGGCAATGCATATGCCGCAGCCTTCGCAGGCCAGTGGCGCGATGTTGACACGTCCATTGATTAAGACCGCACCATGGGGGCATAAACGGTAACAGCTAAGACAGCGGACACATTTCCCAGGGTTAATTTCCGCCTTTGTCTCCCTTGGATCGGCCTTTAATGGTTTCAAGGTCAGACTTACGGCGTTTGATGCCTCCGTCTTCTGTTGTCTCGGCTCGAAAACGCCTCGAGAAGGCCCTGCTGATAGAATGCCTCTCCTATTTGTCTTTACGCTCAAACGATGTGTGTTATCCGATTGGAGAAAGCCAGCTTGACCTACATGGAGTCCCAGTAAGCGAGCGAGTTTTTCGTGGTATTCATCGGGCGGGATGCGCTCATCGACAACCGTCAGATCAGGCGATATCTCGTAGGGGTTGGCTGTCGTTTCGTCTATAAACGAGAGAGTGGGCCGCCCATCATTTCCCTGGCAAATTCCGGGCATGGCCCGGGAGAAGCGCATGTATTTGACACCGGCCTGTCTGGACTGCCTGTAGAGTGCCTCAAGGCCATCATCCGCGACCTTCAGGTTTCCATAAAAGACGTAAGACTTGACGCCGGAATGCTGCAGGTCGCGGGCGCTTCTCATGACCCTTCTGGTCATAAAAGGAAGGGTCTCTTCGGCCAGTCCGAGAAGAAATACGACAATGCCTTCTTGGAGGAGGGGCACCTTACAGGCCAAAGCGTCTTCGATCTGGCTCAACGTGACGACGGACTCGCAGGGCGACAGGCCGTAAAGATCGAAGCCTGGCAAGGTTTCGGGTTCTTCCGCAATGATAAGTCCTGAAACATTTCTGAGTATTGACGAACCTTCCTGATCCAACGTGGCCATGAAATCGCCGGCAGA
Organism: Thermodesulfobacteriota bacterium; assembly: GCA_034190285.1. GTDB lineage: Bacteria > Desulfobacterota > DSM-4660 > Desulfatiglandales > Desulfatiglandaceae > JAXHTA01. The sequence continues at coordinate 11,627 of JAXHTA010000049.1, forward strand.
TCCACGAAAGGCCGTGAGTCTCGTTTTCTCCAAGACCTCCATTGAATCCTTGCTTTGCGTATCCCACCAGGGAAACACAGACCAGTTCACATTTGCCTTTGCCGTGGCGAGAATCAGGCTTGCGCCGTTGCAGGAGAGGCCCTCGGCTATCTTCGTTGCGCACATTCCGCTTCCTAGAATCAATATTCTTTCTGCCAAGACCTAAATCTCCCTAACAAAATACTTAATCTCACACTGAACACCTGATCCTCGGGGCCAAGTAAGAAAAACAAATGCCCTCTGGGGATACCCAAAGCCAGGCCCTCCGGACCCGGATATTTACGGACGGACGGATGCAAGATATTTTACGGACTCCCACGCCGCCTGCTCCGCCTGCCCGATGCTTTCAGCGATGCCGGCAGGCCCCCTGCAAGCCCCGATCGCGAATACCCCTTCTGTTTCGGTAGAGGTGTTTTCCTGGTTTACTTTAATAAAGCCTGAATCGTCCAGTTGGACTCCGAATAACCGGGCGACCTGCCCAAGCCCCTTGGAAGGCAAAAGGCCAACAGACAGTACCACCAGGTCGAATACTTCTTCGACCGCCTCAAACAGACCGGTATCATAATAGGTTATGCGTAAGGTATTGTCGTTCTCTTCGTAGATGTCTCCTGGAAGGGTCCTGATAAAGCGGATCTCATTCTTAAGTTTTCCGTACAGGTCTGCAAGTCCCCTGTCATCAGTCTGGATGTCAATATAAAAAATGGTGACCCGGGTCCCTGGCCGATTTTCCAGGACAAGCCCTGCGGTGCGCAGGGCTGAGGCGCAGCAGACTCTCGAACACCACAAATGGTTCAAGGAGAAGTCCCTGCTTCCGACACATTGGATGAAAGCGATTGTTTTCGGCGGGTTGTGGTCAGACGGTCGGCAGACTTCTCCTCTCTGGGTTAATATATCCTCGAGATCGGCAGTGGTTACAATGTTTTCAAACAGTGCGTATCCATAAGGCCTGTCTTCGGGGTTATAGGGCTCGAATCCCGTGGCTAAGATGATAGCATCGGCCAAGGTGCTTGTTTGCTTATCCGTGTCGTCAAGAATAACAGCATCTTCGGGACAGGCCTTCAGGCAATTCTGGCAAGAGCGGTCCTCAGAGTATCGGCAGGCATCGGATACTGCATAGACAGCACGATTGTACTCACGATTTCCCTGCACAATTGCGCCGACTGGGCATTCCTTAAGACAGGCCCCGCAAAGGGTGCATTTCTCTACGTCGATACGAACAGGCACAGGGTCTAGAGTGACGTCAAAACGGCTCGATTTTGATATGGCCCTGATTTGTGTGCCTGTGTGAACAACGATTTTAGGGTCGCAAAGAACGGCGTTTCGCCGTTCCTGAACGGTGCACGCCCCACACATGACGCATTGGGGCTGGGCCTTGCATGACAGCTTTGCAGTATAGCCGCCAAGGAAAGGCCCTCTTTCAACCAGATCGACACGGACCCCGAGGCGTGCCAGTGCGGAGGCAGCAGACAAGCCCGCAATGCCTCCACCTACAACAAGGACCCTTTTGCCGGTCATATCCTGACGGACTATCCCTGAATTC
>JAXHTA010000490.1:0-2918 GCA_034190285.1 Thermodesulfobacteriota bacterium
CGTACTTTAGGGGCTATATAGCTTACTTTCACCCCAACGTTGAATAAAATCTGATTTCAAAACGCTTTAGATCAGCTCAGCAGGGGACGTCAGGACATCTTCAGGGGTGAAAGCGTATTAGACTGTACGGTGAAATGCTGAAAATGGCATAAAGTTTCTTTATGGCCTGATATAAAGAGAGCGTAGCATTTTTGGGCAAAAGATTTATGCAAGGTTAGGGTTCAGTAGACGTTTTCCGCCCCCTCAATTCTGCCATTATCCAGGTGAAAATGAAATAAGGCGCCTTGGAAATTCATCTCGATAGCCTTGCCGTTAATGTGTGGCTGCGGATGTCATAGACTGAGACCTCAGGCGTCTTCGGCGTCGTCTCCTGATGCGATTTCCGGCAATCGGCGCCGAGGAAGAGAAATGCGAAAGACAGTCCCCTTGCCTGGTTCGGATTCGAGATCGATCCTGCCTCCATGTTCCTGCACGATCTTTCTTGTCATCAAGAGGCCCAGTCCTGTTCCGCCAAGGCCTTTTGTGGTGAAAAAGGTAGTAAATACTTTTTTCCTTATATCATAATCGATCCCGCAACCATTATCGGCCACTTCATAGATAATGGCGCCGTTTTTTTCAAAGGTTCTTGCCCTTACGAAGGTTCCCTTCTTGTCTTCGCTAACCCGGCAAGCGTCAATGGCATTGCCCACCAAATTGGTCAAACACTCGTGCATAGTTTCATAATCGATGGGGGCAGGTTCAATAACATCCATGCATTCATGGGTTAGATCAATACCGAGTTTCTTAGCCTCAGCCGTATAATTGTCCACAACCTCCTGGGCAATATCTTCGGGGCGGCTCACCTTGGCTCGAATTTCTCTCCCTTTAGAAAAATCCAGGAAGGTCTTCACAAACATGGCAATACGCTCTACATTGCGTTGAAGCATATCCACGCCCTTTTTGAGTCGCTCCAAATCCCCCTTTTGAATACCGGTACGGAGCATATACATACCACCCTCAATGGCCGTGATGAGGTTTTTCACACCATGGGCCAAACCAGCCACGGTCTGCCCAACGGCGGCAAGCCGCTCTGCCTCCAGCTTTTCATCCTGAAGCTGCTTGAGTTCGCTCAAATCCTGGATGAAAAAGGCCGTTCCCAACAACTCCTGATCGACCACGATTTGATTGCTCACCAGACGAACCGGGAGTGTTTTCCCTTCTGCGTTGTGGATAGTTGTTTCTGGGAGAAAAACTGGGCCAGCCGCTTCGGCCACTTTTTCAAAGAGCCCTTCAGGCAACATGACAGTCAGGTCACTCTTGAGAACTCGACGGCCATCTTCTATCTTAAAGAACTCTCGTGCCGCAGTGTTGAAGATGGAAACTTCATCGCGTTGATCAATGGCAAAAATACCGTCCATGGATGAGCTTATCAAGGTTTCAAGGAATGAATGAGCAAACCTTAGCCCTTCTTCCAGTTGCAGTGTTTGGGTGACATCCACGGCCATTTCCATAACAATGTCAAAGTCGTCACTGTCATCGATCAGTCTAAGAGGGATAGTAATGACATGTTGATGGACTATCTGCCCGTCTTTTGTCTTCCAAACATGGTGCCCGGTATGTAGTTTTCCATCCTCAAATGTCTGGCGGGCGGTACACTCGTCGCACTTATGAGCCCGTCCCTTAAGCCCATGAAAGCAATGCTCTCCTTCAAGATTGCCGAGCATCTCGCGAACCTTTGCATTCGTCTTTACGATGCGAAAATCCCGGTCGATCAATAAAATATTGCATGGCACCTGGTCAAAGAGGAGTTCATACTCTCGACGAATTTGAGCGGATTCAGTGACATCAATTCCCATTTCAATCAGGAAAGGAATATCGCCGTCTTCGTCAAAAATCGGAATGGTATGCTTGATATAGCGGATCAAGTTCCCATCCTTGTCATACCCGGCCTCTTCGTTGACATTTCTCATGCCGTCTTTAAATGCTTTAGCGGCGCTGCACTGAGGGCAAATCGAATATCGATTTCTGTAAACCGAATAGCATTTTCTGCCGTGCCAAGGGCCGAATCGTTTTTCGAACCTTTTGTTGGCAAAGACAATATTGAACGCTTGGTCGATAGCCACAATCCCAACGGGAACATCGTCAAATAATTGATTTTTGATCCAATCATCCACTTTTTTAGGGGGCAACATCGGGTGGGTCCCTCCTTTCATCGAAAAGGGAGCTGATTGAACTTAGGAGCACGGGGATGTCGATGGGTTTTTCAATAAACCAGTTGGGTGGTGGGATAGAATCTTTCTCCAGGAATTGTGAAATGGCGGTTCTTAGATAAATAGTGCCGGAGTTCACCCCTGTGAGCAATGCAATGGGAATATGGGCTGTTTCAGGGGTGGTACGCAATTCTCTATAGACCGAAATACCGGATCGATCAGGCATCATGATATCCAGAACGACTAAGTCCGGTCTGAGCTCCATGACGGCTTCTAGAATGGATTCGTTTTCATCGACACCGTAGGTGACATAGCCATGATCCTCCAGTACGGCCATCAAATAGTCCCTTATATCGGTTTCATCGTCAATGATGAGAATTTTCTCTGTCATACCCTAATCCTTGCCTGGAATCTGTAAGTTCTCAAAAAGCCCGGAAAAACAAAAGGACCATGTGGGTCTCTTTTTTGAAGGGCGCAAAGTTTTTCCTCATTTCAGAAAACGGCGGTGTTGCCGTAAAATTTATCCGAGGACAGCCCCATAGGAGGCCCACTCAATAAACCGCCGCCCTTTCCGCCTGTACTAAGGTAGTATTTAATTAGCCAGGGGGCGTTAGACGTGCGGCGTAAAATTTATGTTGCGGCCTTTAAAAAAGAGACCTACATGGCCCTTGGATAGGAGGATATAACCGTACTTTTTGAGGAATTACTGGAATCTTGATATTCCTCAAT
>JAXHTA010000491.1:0-2909 GCA_034190285.1 Thermodesulfobacteriota bacterium
GCAGGCTTAAAAACCATCAGCGAAACTATATATTAAGTCTTTTCGACGGGCAATATGATGAAGATTATGTCCTTTCCAGGCTTCGAGTGGGAGTCGTTCATAAGCGGATAGGGGTTGATCCGAAATTCTATGTGTCTGCTGTGTATAATCTGATTTCAATTCTGCGTAATTTCATTATTGCAAGCAAAAATAAAGACTGCACTCAATGTGCATCAAGTTTGGCGGCAATAGAAAAAATCATCATGTTCGATTTATCTCTCACGTTTGACACATATATTGATAGCCTGATGGACGAAGTTGAAAGAAGCAAGTCAGAACTTGAGCAGTATGCTGAATCACTTGAAAAAGTGATATCAGAACGAACAAATCTCTTGAAAGAGCAAGCCCGCCATGACGGGCTCACCTCCTTGTTAAATCAGCATACATTTTATTCAGAACTCAAGCGTGAATTACTGCGCGGGCAGAGAAGAAGCCACGTCACTGCCTTGATTTATTTTGATCTGGATAATTTCAAGCAATTAAACGATACCCATGGGCATAAACGTGGAGATGAAATACTTGTTGCTGTGGCTGAGTCAATGCATACGTCACTTCGAGCAACAGATATCTCGGCCAGGTACGGGGGAGACGAATTTTGTATTATCCTGCCAGAAAGCTCATTGCAGGAAGCCGAACAAGTTTGTGAGAAATTGTGTGAAACGATAAAGCGAGCAACGGAAGGATCTGGTATTTCGTGCAGTATGGGGATAGCTATATCTTCACCAGAAAAGAATTATGATGCAAATTCACTTGTCAAAGAAGCTGACAAGGCAATGTATGAAGCCAAGAAAGAACCAGGATTCTCAATCAAGGTAGCTTAAATCCAACCAATGCATTGTCGTGCCCAGTGAAGCCCGAGTCATTGGGGTTGTGCCGAAAGGTGGATGAAATCCGATATTGTTAACCAGCAAGTGTAAGTCCTGCCTGAGTAATGAACGGGCCACATCTTTGATTGACGTATGGTAAACCAAATCCAACCAATCAAAGAGTTGACGCCTATCTCTATCTTAGAGTTGTATTCCGGCATAAGGAAGAGTGGTGTGATTAAAAGCCTGTCAGGCAGCGGTCAGGAAAATGGGCTATTCCGGGGCAGATGTAGCTCGGTATCTGGGCATCACCACATCAGGGGTGAATAGTTTGGCCGGTTCCGATGTGTTGCCGGGTACAGGACATGATTAGAATGGTTTGGAACCAACTTCCGTCTTTGCGTCCCCCTTTGCTTTGTGCTTTGTAATATTGCTACTTATGTAAAGCATAGAATCACCAATGCCTTGGCTGCAGGCATTAACACTAAGATTGAAAAGATAAGACGCATGGCCTGCGGCTTAAAAGATCAAGGCCATGATAGAACAGCTATTTATTTGCAGTGCGGAGGCTTGGCCCTCTTCCCAAAACCAACAGTCAAAACGTCTTCAAAGCATAAGTCTTCATAACCACAATATGTTGGGGTTACCCACTAAAATGTTTGATGCGCCAAAAAGAAAAATCCAGAAACTTGTTAGATCGATAAAGAGATTTCAAGAAAGATACGCTCAGGTTTATGGATAATCAACTGGTTTTCTTTTCCAATAACTTGGGTGAAAACGATATCCGAATGACCAAAGTTCAGCAGAGGATATCCGGATGCTTTCTATCCATGGATGGCGCCCGAATGCTCTGACGAATAGGAAGCTATTTGGCGACTTGCCGCAAGCAGGAAATTACATCAAGCCAATCCTTAGACCTGTTGTTCAACGGCAGGTTGCCTGATTTCATGTAGCAATAACTACTTTCAATTAAGAGAAGGCTGAATAGTTACCAAATGTTAAGCATATCGCTTTTTGAGAAAAAGCCTCTATAATAAGTGTTACCGGAAAGTGATTTCAAACACGAAATTACTAGGTCATGTATCCAATTGAAGGTGTTTGAAAGTTAACCTGACACTGGTGAATTGAGATGTAGTTTAACGAAGGTTCTACCAGGCCAAATACAGCCGACAGCGTACCTGTATCAGGGTCTGCCTTTGACTTCTGCTCGAAAACAGGAGGCAAAAGGAGACCCCTGTACAGTCCTTTCTACAGTCTAAACCTGCCTACCATCTCTTTCAACTGCTCGGATAATCTTGCAAGCTCTTCAGCGCTCAGATTTACTTGAGAACTGCTATCTGATATTTCAGCCGAGGCCTGGTTGACCTCTGAAATATCTCGTGCAATCTCGCCTGAAACAGTTGAACTTTGGGCCACGTTTTCCGTCACTTCATTGGTACCCTGGGATGCCTGGGCAATATTTTCTGAGATCTCTCTACTAGTCACGGTCTGCTCTTCGACTGCGGCCGCAATGGTGGATACGATCTCATTCACATCATTAATTACCTTTGAAATCTGTTCTATTTCCGTAACAGTTCCAGCAGTCGACTCCTGCATTTCACCGATCTTTTCCTTTATTTCAAGCGTGGCATCAGCCGTTTGTTTTGCCAGATCTTTTATCTCATTTGCAACCACAGCAAAACCTTTGCCGGCTTCCCCGGCGCGGGCAGCCTCGATAGTGGCATTTAGGGCCAGGAGATTCGTCTGCTCTGAAATTTCGGTGATGGCCTCTGTTACTTTGCCTATTCTTTCCGCTGCACCTCCAAGTTTATCCACTCCAGCCGAAGCTTTTTCCGCCTGGGAGACTGCTTGGCTTGTTATCCCGTGCGCCCTTTCGGAGTTTTGCGCTATTTCACTGATTGTAGCGGTCATTTCTTCTGACGCTGTCGCAACCATGTTAAGGTTGGTTGAGGCCTCTTCGGTTGCAGCGGACACAGCAGTCATATATGTAGTAAGTCTATATCCACAAGCAAACAGCTATGGCCTTTACTGCATGTATCCGGAACAGTTAGCTGTTGCCATAAA
>JAXHTA010000492.1:0-2890 GCA_034190285.1 Thermodesulfobacteriota bacterium
GATTCGGTTTGTCACCCCGAACCAAAGGCATCGGGGAGAAGATCCCCAAATCCTTGATCACCGCATAATGGTTTATGAAAAAGCCAAAAGCAAAAATGCAAACCGCTGGAGTGGAGCTACCGAAAGATTTAGCACGTATTGTATCTACATTCCCTTTTGAAAAACCGCGCTTAAATGAAGCCGCTCGTAATGAATAAATCGACATAAATTTTGATGAATACGAAGTGAATGGTTGCGGTGATGCTCTTTGTGGTGATGAGGAAGTTTGGTCAAAGTTAGAGGCTAACTATTTGAATAACAAGGAAGATTTCGTTTAACAAACAAATTGAGCCGAGAGATTACAAATTGCGGTTGCTGACAGAAGGCATTTCACTCCCTTCTTTCGTGTTTTATAGGCTACAACTTTAAAACGCTCTGGCTCATCTGCGCGTTCGGTGAGGACAAATAAGGAGTCAGGATTTTGACAAAAAAGTGTTACATAATTGGTGGCCCTAACGGAGCTGGGAAAACTACCTTTGCAAATGAGTTTCTTCCTGTTGAGGCAGATTGTCTCAACTTCATTAATGCAGATCTTATTGCACAAGGCCTCTCTCCCTATCAGCCTATTAAAATGGCAGTTGAGGCAGGGAGGCTAATGATTCAGCATATAAACGAATGTGTCAGAAGAAATGAATCTTTCGCTTTTGAGACGACATTTAGTGGCAAGGGTTACGTTAAGAAGATAAACGAATGGAAAAAGAAAAAATATGAAATTATAATATATTTCCTGAAGCTGGCATCGGTTGAGGTTTGCATTGAACGCGTGAAACTTAGAGTTGCCCAAGGTGGTCACAATGTCCCAGAGCAAGATATTCGAAGGCGTTTTGAGAGAAGCTGGGACAATTTCAACACCCTATATAAACCACTGGCTGATTCATGGATTATTTTTGACACTTCAGGAAATATGCCAGTTATTCTCGACGAATCGGAGTAAATTATATGGAAAAGCACAATAAATACGCGGTAATTGGGCTAAGAGCTTTACGTCGGGCAGCAGCAAAGGTTGCTGAAGATGCCAGAAAAAATAATTACAAAATTCCTGTTTGGAGAGGAGAACATATCGAATTTGTTGTCCCGGGAGTAATCACCGAAGACGGTGCAGTCGACCAGGGCCAAAGCGGGCCAATTGAAAAGTAGTTCACAATATAAGGTCAGTTTACATGGCTATTTCTCCTGAGTGGCCCTGTCAACTGACCTTTAACGTTATGAGGCTTTTTCAAACGGACGAAACAGTCTTGGGAATTTTGTTCAGAATTTCTGTGGTATGCTAGCCTGCTTGCAGATTTCGTTGGCGGTAATCCGATCAAGCTGTTTGTGGTGTTTGACGGGAACTACTTTGGTACCATCTGTGTAGATGGAGTGGTTGGCACCTTCTCTCAGCAGATAGAAATTATTTTACTCTAGGTGCCGAACGAGATCACGTCGCTTGACCGACATGTTGAACCTCTATGGGAAGTTGCTCTATGAGTGCATTACCAGAGGGAATTTCCTTGCCAGTTTGCTGGTACGCGAGCACCATTTCATTGAGCGCATCGCGGAGCATGGCACGGCAATCTTCGAGGTCCCTGCCTTCGGTAACAACCTCTGGCCACTCCACCAACTGGCCCATGTACCCGGAGCTTGTTTTGGTGTATTTAGCAGTAAAATTCACCATTTTTTCATAATCCTCTAACATTCCAAATGATTTGTCATATTTGAGCCGTTTCTGCTGTCAAAGTCAATTGGGATTGTTTCGGTGGCGCTTGGCGCAAATATAACAACATCTCAGGCAGATACGGCTCGTCGCCGTCAGGCCTAATAACGAATAAGGGTAGATTGTGTGAGTGAAGAGAACCACAATCTGAACCGTTCGTTGGACAAGCCCGGTTACTATATATAGAAAATATCTTTTTCGAGTGAGGTTGGCCGTATCGCTCCTTGGGACGTCTCCAACGCTGTATCCTTACAAATTGTAATCCCCATTGACAATTTGTAAGGCATGCTTTATTTTACAGGCATGATAAAAAGAAACCTCTCCCCAAAGCTAAAGTTGCTGGCTGAACAATACCCTGTTGTGACTCTCACCGGCCCCCGACAGTCCGGTAAAACAACCTTGGTCAAATCTATTTTCCAGGACTGGGGCTATGTCTCCCTTGAAGAACCGGATATGCGCGAGTTTGCCTCAATTGATCCCAGAGGCTTTATAGAGGCTTATCCAAGGCGTTTTGTCCTGGATGAAGTACAGAGGGCGCCTGATCTTTTTTCATACATTCAGACCCATGTGGATGAGCTTGGTAAACAGGGCGTTTATGTTCTGACTGGTTCTTCCAATTTCGGGCTGATGGAAGGGATCAGTCAGTCTTTGGCCGGAAGAGTCGCCATCCTGGAGTTGCTTCCCTTCTCTTTTTCCGAATTGGAACAGGCGGATCGGCTGCCGGGTTCCATTGAAGAATGCATGTATAACGGCGCCTATCCTAGAATCTATGATATGAATCTTGAACCTTCAAGATGGTATTCTAATTATGTAGCAACCTATCTCGAAAGGGATGTGCGCCAAATAAAAAATGTAACGGATTTATCAGCATTTCAACAATTCCTAAAGATGTGCGCCGCGCGTTCCGGGCAGATCCTGAACCTTTCAGCGCTGGGCAATGATTGCGGTATCACTCACAACACCGCCAAGTCATGGCTTTCCATCCTGCAGACCGGCTATATCGTGTACCTGTTAAGGCCACATTTTAAAAACTTCAACAAAAGACTGATCAAAAGCCCAAAACTCTACTTTTATGATTCCGGCCTTCTTTCATATCTCCTAGGGGTTCCCTCTCCGGTAAACTTGAACATTCACAGCCACAGGGGGTACATCTTTGAG
>JAXHTA010000493.1:0-2887 GCA_034190285.1 Thermodesulfobacteriota bacterium
CTTGCCCACCTGGTTGCATTTCCTGACTTTCCTGATATACATGCAGGGAAAGCTAACCGAGGACGGAAAGTCAACAATAAAAAGCATCTATAGGTCACTACAAACCGTCTCAGGAGACCTCAATGCTATAATATCAAAAGGTCATGGCAAAATATAGTCAAAGCATTCCGACATTTTGGCCCGTAGCATGCAATTCTGGTAAACTTGGGTTAGGAAAATACTGCCATCAAAACAAATAAATCAAAGGGAGCGCAGCGCATGAACAGAATGAAGATCAGAGGGCGTAGACCATTATGGGTCGCCCTTTTCTCCACTGTATTAGTAGCTTTTGCCTGGAGCAATGCTGAGGCAAGAAAATTGAATATCGTCACCACTACAACCGATTTGGCCTCCATAGCACAGGACATTGCCGGCAAGCACGCGACTGTAAGAAGTATCTGTAACGGAAAACAAGACCCACATTTTTTGCAGGCCAAACCCAGCTACATTGTGATGGCACGGAATTGCGACCTGTGGATCCGGGTAGGTATGGAACTTGAAATCGGCTGGGAATCGCCGATCCTGGATGGAGCCAGGAACAGTGCCATTCGTATCGGAGCAAAAGGGCACCTGGACGCATCAGAGCGGGTCAGGAGGCTGGAGGTCCCTACAACCCGAATTTCACGAGACATGGGTGATGTACATCCTCAAGGGAACCCCCATTACTGGCTGGACCCCTTAAACGGCAGGATCATCGCCAAGAGTGTGGCAGAGCGTCTTGCATATCTTTTGCCAGAATATACCGAAGATTTTCAGGAGAACCTAAAAGCGTTTCAAAAGGCACTTGATGTGCGCATGTTCGGCAAAGCGCTTGTCGAGAATTTGGGCGGGGCAAGGCTTTGGACCTTGGAGCTGAAGGGCAAATTACACTCGCTGCTCAAATCTTATGAACTGGAAAGCCAGCTTGGCGGATGGAAAGGGAAGATGGGGTTTTTTCGGGGGCAAAATATCGTGACCTATCATCGAAGCTGGTCTTATCTTGCCGATCGCTTCGGCCTTTATGTTGCGGAAGAGCTGGAGCCTAAACCTGGCATTCCACCCAGTCCGGGGCACGTTGTGGAAGTGATACGGCAAGTGAATGAGCAAGAGATTGCCATCCTTCTGATGGAGCCTTTCTACAGCTTTAAGGCGCCGAACCTGATAGCATCCAAAACAGATATTCAGGTCGTTGTAAGCGCAAACTCAGTGGGTGGCGACCCTGCGGCGACCGACTATCTTTCAATGATCGGAAATACCGTCGAAAGGCTGGCAACTGCCTTTAGACGGGCCCGGAAGAATGAGGGTAGTTAGAAAATGACAGACCTTGTGGAATTGCTCGCGGCGCCTTTTGCGGCCTGTATCCTGATTGCCGCGCTTCATTGTTACATGGGTCTGCACGTCGTCAAGCGCGGCGTGATCTTTGTCGATCTTGCCCTGGCCCAGATGGCGGCGCTGGGAGCGGCGATTGCCCTTCTTCTAGGTCCGATTTTTGACATACACCCACACAATCATGAAAACGCCCATTTATTGCATCATGAAACAGAGATACTCGGCGAGTTACGGCCGGATGATGATCTGTTCATGGCAAACATAGATATGGGACATCATCAAACTCACGCAAGTGAGGGGGAAAAGGCTGTGCATGATGGAGGCATTATGCATCGGCTAAAAGAAAAACTCTCCTATATCCTGTCCCTGCTCTTCGGCTTCCTGGGCGCAGCTATCTTTGCGCTGGGGCGTTTTCGGGATGAACGAGTTCCTCATGAAGCGATAATAGGGATTGTCTTCGTTGTTTCATCGGCCGTGGCCGTACTCGTCCTCAGCAAAGCCCCTCATGGCCACGAGAGAATGGAGGCCATGCTTGTGGGCAGTATTTTGTTCGTTAACTGGAGCGATGTGTTGAACATGCTTCTTGTCTACATTTTCTTGGGGATCCTCCACTTTAGGTTCCGCCGCGTGATGATGAGAATCTCCGAGGATACCAAGGAGGCGGAGTCTGCGGGGATACGCGTGCGGAGGTGGGATTTCTTGTTTTATGCGAGTTTCGGGCTGATGGTTACCCAGTCGGTATCTATCGCGGGTGTACTTGTGGTATTCAGTTATCTCATTATACCCTCGGCTTGTGCGATTATGCTTGTGAATAGCTTCCTTCGCAGACTGATTATCGCATGGGGGATCGCCCTGGGGGCAAGTTTATCGGGCTTGGCCCTCTCCGCTTGGAAGGACTTACCCACAGGGCCTTCGTTGGTTGCCACCTTTGGAGCGGCCCTGATAGTATGTGCTGCAATACGACCATTCCTGGCCCGATGACGATAGATACTGTCTGAACGAAAACTAGAATTCTTCGCCAAGGTCAAGGAAGATCAAAATTTTAACCGTATAAATATATTGAATATTTTGAGGATTAAAACTTTTATCTGACGCAGATATTGGCGAAAAAGACGGTTTTCGGTCGGGCACAAACTAAAGCCTAATGATAGCCGACCGGTCTTTTGCCTCCCTGACAGAGGCCATAGAAGACGTTTATACTCGGATCAGGCTAAGTCGAAACGGTCAAGGTTCATTACTTTGTTCCACACCGCTACAAAATCTTGCAGGAACTTCTCCTGGGAGTCCTCACATCCGTAGACTTCCGTCAAGGCCCGGAGTTGGGAGTTTGAACCGAAGATCAAGTCTACACGGGTGCCGGTCCACTTGAGTTCGCCGCTCTTGCGATCACGACCCTCGAACACGTCTTCGTCTTCCGAAGTTGGCTTCCACATCGTGCTCATGTCGAGCAGATTCACAAAGAAGTCATTGGTGAGGGTCTCTGGCCGCTTGGTGAAGACGCCGTGCCGGGACTGTCCGAAGTTGGCATTCAAGACTCGCA
>JAXHTA010000494.1:0-2886 GCA_034190285.1 Thermodesulfobacteriota bacterium
AAATGATGAACAGTAAAGGACCAGCCCCTTTTTATCAAAGGACTTGCAGGTGCCCGGCCGGGATTTACCGAAATAAAGATCCCCATATATATCATCCTCGATAAGAGGGACCTCTTTTTCACTCAAAAACTCAACCAGTCTCTCTTTCCTGGCCCCTGACATTTCATAGCCCAGGGGATTCTGGAAATTCGGGTTTAAGAGGCATGCCTTGACATCGTGTTTTTCGACCATCTTAAAGAGCGATTCAAGATCAATCCCCTGATCAGGATCCGTAGGGGCCTCCAAAACCATCAAATTAAGGTCTTCGATTAACTGAAGGTAGCATACAAAACTGGGCGACTCTACTACTATGGTATCACCCGGCCCGGAAACAGAGCGCAGACACAGATCAATCGCCTCCATGCATCCGTTGGTAATCACAATCTCTTCTTCGTCAACGTCTCCTATGTAACCTATTGCCCTATTCCTGATCTGTCGACTGAGTTCCGCGACACCGATCAGTGGTCCATATCCGATTCCCCCATCTTGAAGATATTCTCCCGCGACTGCCCTGCTCGAATTTGTCAGTTGTTTGACCGGTAGAATTTCCGGGGACGGCAGGGCGGCCCCAAGCGGAAGCATATCCGATCCACCGATGGCACCATAAATTGACTCCGCCAGACTGTTGACGGATGGGCTCCTCGGTTTTACCAGGCTCTTTCTGAATCTAGGTAGGGGCAGGATACTGCCCATAAGAGGTTTGACATAAAAACCGGATTTCTCCTTTGCTTCAACAATCCCTTTTTTCTCCAGCTCCATATACGCCTGATAAACTGTTGATATGCTCAGGCCTGAGCGGGTATGCAGATTCCTCAAGGAGGGCAGTTTCTCGCCGGCCCTGTAATTGCCTGTCTGAATTTTTCCTTCAAGCTCCTCAGCCAGCTTGAGGTATAAGAACTCCGGCATTTTGTGAGAGACCTGTTCTTTCATGCCAATACCATCTGTTATGGTCAAATTATTCGACTTTTGCATCTGTTATCTTTTATCAGACATGGTTAATATGCGCAATCTATTTATTCGAGATTCGGATGTGACCTGGCTTTTACATACTAAAAAGTCCTGAGATGATGAGAGATGAAAGACAGCCTTTTAACAGGTTATTTCAGAATGCCTTAAAATTCTCCCTATTTCTGTTCACACCCGAGGAGACAAAAGAAGGCCCGGGCAATAAAATGGAAAACCGCACTTTAAGAACAGGGGAATCTCAATGCAATAATAGATCAGGTATGGCTGGAAAAGCAAAGTCTTGGTTCTGGATCGCTGTTTCCATAGGTATTTCAATTGGAATAGCAAGGCTATGCAACAGCTAAAATAGTAAGTTCTCAAAAAGTTCGAGGATATACTGCTGTTGGGGGGTCATTGGGGTTTCTCTTGTCTTCGCGAATTTCTAAGAACTTACCTAGTGTCCATCCATAAATGGTCTTTTTGCCCAATCTCGGTGTTATGCTCAAAAAATAACCCTCGGAATATTACACATATGCCTGCGGTTATTTTTTTCGCATGCCTTGATCTTGAACAAAAACTCTCATTTATGGATGGACACTACCTAAGATGGAGGCGAATGATGGAGATTAGAGTCATCAAAGCAGACACGGCTGCAAGAAAGGTGAGGCCAAAGGATTCGGAACTGGATTTCGGCAAGTTTACTACAGATCATATGTTTATGATGGAACACTCTCGTCAAAAGGGGTGGCATCATGCTCGGTTGATACCTTATCAGGATCTGAAACTCGATCCTACGGCCATGGTGCTCCACTATAACCAGGAGGTCTTTGAAGGGCTTAAGGCCTATAACCTGACGAGCGGTGAAATCGGTCTGTTTCGACCGGAAGAAAATGCCGCCAGAATCAATGCTTCAGCCAAAAGAATGGTCATGCCTGAAGTAGAATCTGAGCTGTTTATAAGGGCCGTCAAGGAGCTGGTCTTACTGGACCGCGAATGGATTCCAAGATCCGAAGGCACTTCGCTCTATATTCGACCTACCATGATCGCCACCGAACCGGCTCTTGGAGTAAGACCCTCCACCCAATACCTCTTCTACATCATCGCTAGCCCGGTCGGGTCCTATTATCCGGAAGGGTTTTCACCAACGAAAATTCTTGTTTCCGATACGCACGTCAGGGCTGTGAGAGGAGGCGTTGGAGATGCAAAGACTTCAGGGAACTACGGGGCCACTCTCTTAGCCTACCAGGAGGCGGTCCAAAGAGGTTGCACGCAGGTGTTGTGGATGGATGCCGAAAAACGGGAGTATATCGAGGAGGTAGGAACAAGCAACATCTTTTTATTACTTGACCATGAACTGATCACGCCTCCCCTCGAAGGGACTATCTTGGCCGGTGTGACGAGAGACTCCGTCCTCCAACTTGCCGGCCACTGGGGCTTAGATGTCACAGAACGACCAATATCTATCAACGAAATTATTGAGGGATCGAGAAGCGGATCTTTGAGAGAAATGTTTGCCACGGGAACCGCGGCAGTGATCTCGCCGGTAGGCAAAATCCATTATAAGGGTAAAGATATTGTAATAGGCGACGGCAACACAGGTGAATTATCGCAAAAGCTTTATAAAGAAATCACCGACATGCAGTATGGCCGCAAGGAAGATCCTTTTGGATGGATGGTCATTGTACGTGCGCGCGTTGCTGCAGTTCCTGGACGCGGCCGAGGAGTCGGTGGACGTGGTCGCCGAAACCTTCGTCACCAGCCTCGTCGAGTTGTTCAACGCGTGGGTGGGTCCCAGCTATCTGCCCCGGCCGGACGAGATGGAGGAGATCCGGCAGGTGGTGGAGGACTACCGGGTGCTGGGAGAGAAGGTGATCGCTGCCCGATTCGATCAACTGGCCCGGC
>JAXHTA010000495.1:0-2885 GCA_034190285.1 Thermodesulfobacteriota bacterium
TCTGGGGGCCCGTCTCGTATTCTTCGGGAGCAAAATGGAAGGCAATTTGGGAAGAAAATTCAGGGATGAATGGCATCGTGTGGCCGGAGATACGCCCTTAGAAGACCATAGTGATGACCTCATAGGCAAGACCACAATCCCTCAGTTGGCCGCGACACTTAAAATGTGCGATCTGCTGATCAGCGGCGACACCGGAACAATGCATCTATCAGCTGCTGTGGGGACCAGGGTGGTTGGCCTATTTATGGGCACTGCATCATGCCATGAGACAGGCCCTTATGGTGAAGGCCATTTTGTTTTACAGCCGCTGGCGCCCTGTTTCCCTTGCGCGGAGGGCAACAGCCCTTGCCGGGAACCTGCTTGCAGGACTATTATACAGCCGGAAGTGGTATATGATCTGGTACGTGCTATTCTAAAGGAAAAGGATGGCACTGGTCTTGAGCTCCCTGATTGCAGCGACCATATACAGATCTACAGGACAAGCATGGATGAGTGGGGTGTCAAATTTTTGCCGTTTGTTCGTAGGGAAGTGGACATAGGGGAAATCATGGCTGTGGCATATCGGGAAGTGGGGCGAAAATTGATGCGCCCGGCTTACACGATCGATCTTTCGGGAATAGCTGGCGAATTGAAGGGTTATTATGGCGGAATTGCCGTAAACACACTTGAAAGGCTCAGCCTGGTTCTCATGAATTTATCACTCTTAGATTCAATCTGTAAGTCAGGCTTCGGGAGAGGAGGTCATGAGTCTTTCGCAACGGTAGAAGAGAAGATCAGAAGAATCTGCGGATCATTAGATGTAATAATGCCACTGTATGGGTACTTCAAGGAATTGAAGAGCGAGGAGGAGTCAAATTCCGGCCTTGGTGGCAAATCTGCCCAACTTGCCGCTAGGGCGATCTCCGGAACCTTGAGGCAACTCTCAGCGATTCTGCAAAATACCGGTCTGCGCTTATGAGGCATGATGTTTGCAGATCTATCACAAGAGTCCTGAGATAAAGAAAGGAGACAAAAGGAAATGGAGATATTATTGGATGAAATGAGCACTGAAATCGAGGAGACCGGCATCCGCAATCTCGAGGAAATTCTCTTGAAGATAGCAACTGATTATGTAAGGCAGGGGCAGGTCATTACTGCGGTAAAGTTGAACGGCGAGTTTTATTCTGAAGAGAATCAACATGATGCCGCCGGGATATTACTGACCGATATTGAGTCCCTTGAACTCCACACAATGGCGGCGGATGAAATTGCCTGGCAATTTCTGGAAAACGGCGTATCTCAACTCTACCCGATAATTGAGAGTGCACAGAAGATCTCCGAACTCTTCCGCATAGCGGATGAAGGGGAGGCTAACGAACAGTATGGGCGCTTTTTGGATGCACTCCGGTTTTTTTTGAGAATGGTTGACGAGGTCAGGGGGATATTGCAGTTAGATTTCAGTACAATCCTTGTTGAAGGTTCTACGGTGGAGGACAAAGTTCAGGTACTTTCAGAAATGATTGGTCGAATGCTCGAGATACAGGAAGAAGAGGACTGGATTATACTGGCCGATCTATTAGAATATGAAATGGTCCCTCTCCTTGAAGAGTGGAGATCAATTCTTCCACTGCTTAAAGAAAGGAAAAAGACCTAGATGCAATGATCCCGTTTCTCCCCCGTCAATGGGGGAGTATTGGCGCGGGAGAATGCAAATAAAGCAGTCGTATCAGATCAATCAAACACTAATACCTGTGGTAGGGGCCGAGTCAAAAGTAGGCCTATCAATTTCAGGATTCGAGGCAACCTCTTCCCATGCCTCCTTAAGGGACAAGAGCATATTAAGCACGTCCTGAATCATTTGAGCACTGCTTTTGATGTTTGCCGAAATTAGGTGCTTTTGCATGAATAGATAAAGGGAATTGAGTGATTTAGCTATCTCGCCCCCCTCTGAAAGACTGAGAGAATTTCTCAGCTCATCGATTATATCCAGAGCCCACATAATATTATTACTTCTCTGTTCGATGTTGCTTTCGTTGATTCCATCTCTGGCCTTATTCAGAAACTGTATTGCGCCTTCATAAAGCAGAACAACCAATTTTCCGCCGTCGGCTGTCATTATCTGGTTTTCCACGTATTGATCCTGTGCATAATTCTGCATATATGTAACCTCCTTTTATTTCTATTTGATGTCAGAACGAAAACTAGAATTTTTCCTCAAGTTCAAGGAAGATCAAATTTTAACCGCAAGAATATATCAAATTCCTTGAGCATTAAAATTTTGATCTGACGAAGAGATTGGCGAAAAAGGCTGTTTTCGTTCGGGCCATAACTATTTGTTCACACTATTGTTTCGAACTGGATCCAATTTTTGGCAATTGATCGATCAGGCTTTCCAGATAGGTGCTCTGTCCCGACAATTGTCCCAAGAGAACCTCAAGAGCGGCAAATTGCCTCGTGAGTCTCTTTTCCACCAGATCTATCCTTCTTGCCTCTCTCTCCAACTTTACGTCTATGTTACTGATAATGCCTTCATAGCTGTCAATGAGGGCATTCATGGCTCCGGTTTCGGTGTCGTTAAGGTCCTCTAACTCCTGGCTCAGGAGTGCAAGGACTCCGTCAGTGCCGCTCGCCTCATCCTCTACAAATAGTCTTGACACAGCATTGAGGTCCGTACTCATTGCGCTATTCAGCGTCGAATAGTTGATTGTCCACCGGCCATTATCATCGGGATCCGAGTTGATCCCAATCTGGGCCAGATGTACATACGGGTCCGTGCCGTCAATTAGACCTGGAACTGAGTCAGTGAGCAGATCCTTTATCCGCTGGGCCACAATCTGAAAAGAATAATTCCCTATCATGATTGCGGCCTCCCCTGTGTCTGCATCGTATTTGGTCTGGTCGCTGAT
>JAXHTA010000496.1:0-2884 GCA_034190285.1 Thermodesulfobacteriota bacterium
CTTCCGGACCGAACTGATAGTCAATGCTCGCAATTACATCATTTCGTTCGTAGATGTCCCTGGAGCGCCTGATTCTCTGAGTTTCCCGATCGGCTTCGATACTTTCTTCGCTTCTTGTATAGCTCTCCTGTAAATCAAATCTCACATATTTCTCAAAATTGTGCCGGAGACTGAGGATGCCCGTTTGCCTCACAGCGTTGTTGTCCTTGTATTGGTGGTACCGCGCCCAGGTAGGGGCATAATCGAGACTCAGGCCATTTTTGTGTGAATCAATTTCGATCTTGATCCCTGGTGAAATGGTCGTAACATAATCGGATTTTTCATCCCTGCTTTCGGAATCGATATTGTCATCATAACTCTGTCCAATGCTCATTATTGGCGTTATTTCGATATGATAGTCTGCTACGGCAGGATAAGACATCAGCATGACGGATATCACTGATGTTAGGAATATGCCCAGTGGCTTTTGCATTAAGAACACTTAAATGACTAATTCATATGAAGATCTGTAACGCATGCGATTGCTTTCCCCTGCCCGGCAAGAGACGGTGAATGGGAGACAAGGGTAAAAACGTGCTAACAGCAGCTTCATATTCTCGGGATGTGCCCCAGGATTGGAATGCGAATTGTACCGGTGATATCGCTCTCATGGCGAGTAGGTCCTCTAAAATAATCCAGGAGCAATACTATTGCTATTCCCAGGATAAGACCGGCCGTGATTCCATAATATATGAGCTTTCTTCCGGAAAACCTGGATGGCGAGAAGATGACAACCGGAGGACCCATAACCGCTATGTTTCCAATTACTCCCGCCTTCTGCACATTGGCTTCAAGATAGATCTGTTCCAGAATATGGAAACGATTCTTGGCCATTTCCAGGGCGGTATCTATCCGTCTCATTTCCAGCTGGAGTTCTACGTCCCGGAGTGCGGTTATTTCAGCAGGCAGCTGAAAACGCCTTCTGAAATTGATCATATCATTTTCCGCTTTTTTATAGGCCTCGTAGGCGTTGTCTTTCTGTCCTTCCGCAAATGCCGTCTTGGCGCTGATTTCTCTACGGTTATCTTCAAGATTTGAGGCCATCCAGACATCGGTATAGGCGTTGAGCAAGGGCGGGCCAGCCTTCTTGTCAACGTTCCTTACGCTGACCCGGATTATCGCTCTGTCGATTTTGGTGTCTACCCGTAATCTTTCATTCATCTCGGCCAAAAGTCCCACATTGTCCTGACAATCGGACGGCGATCCAGGGCCTTCCCCCTCTAATTCGTCACCACCTGTAGACGTCAACAACCCCTCAATTCCGGCGATGATCTGGACGCCAAGATCCAGACCGATCCTCAAGTCCTCCCTAACCACTTCAGGCAATTGTTCAAACACCTTAATAGCTATTCTGCTGCTCTTAAGCTTTTCCGCCTCGGCGTAAACATAGTCCCTTTTGGCCCTTTTCGGGACGACTTCAGTCTGAGTTCGTATGTCCCTGCGCTCGATCTTCTTGGAACGGGGCTCTTCGATTAGAAAGTCGGCATAGGTGGTGTATTCAGGCCGGACAAGGAAGGTCATGGCAATGGAGATGACAAGGCATACGATGAGGGTGATGAGCACCAGTCGTTTTCTCTCCAAGACAGGTACCCCGTATTTGGCGAGAAATATCGAGATATCAAATGACTTGTCCGTGGCCAGTCCATTCTTCCATGTGGCTTCAAGTCCGAATTTCTTCATAAGGAAGGCCGCGCGTTCGCCGTTTTCTTTCTCGTTGTTCATTTTCCTCTAATCAGGGCGGCAAGGCCTTTTTCGAATTGTTTGTTATACACTATACCGCTGACTGTCCCGCCGCCATCGGAAATGGCGGCAATGGCATCTCTTAACCTGGCCTTCGGAGTCTTCTTGTCCTGTGCAAGCATAAGCACCATATCGCAGATGGTGCTCAAAAGGACCGGGTCCACATTATTTCTGTTCCTGATCAGAACAGGTGAGCTGTCAAAGATTATTAGGTCAAAATCCTGTTGCATATCGCGGATAAGGCCCTCCAAAAGGGCCGGATTGAGGTACCGATGCAAGTCCTCTACGTGACGGCCCGCTGTCATTATTTGCAGACCCGAAAGGTTAGAGCTTTTTAGGCTTTCTTTCAACTTGAGGGACCCCGCAGCAAACTCCGTGAATCCTCTTTCTATTTTCAGACCAAAGGGGATGTGAAGTTGGGGCCTGCGCATGTTCAGGTCCACCAGAACCACCTTTATGTCGGTAAAAGAGGCCGTATTGAAGCCCAGAAGAGAGACCAGCAAGGTGTTGCCGGCATCTTCATGAGGACTGACTACCAGCACGGTCTTTTGATTCTGCCTCTGAAGCGTATCCAATATCCGTTCGCGTATCCTGTGAAGCTCTGCATAATTGTGTCCGCTAAGCACTACGCTCTTGGAGATCGGCCTGGCTAAAGGCCTTCTTCTTGAGAATACCCTGTTCAGAAATGCAAACATGGCAATACTGACTATAGGTCCCAACCGTTTATTACCAGATCTAAACGATTGAAATATTAGAAGTTATTCTCCCATTGCATATTGAAGGCAGAATATGGGGAGATGGCATTGATCCTGAACGCTTTAAGACTTAAACCTGTTATTTTACCAGGTGCAACAGTACTTTGCAAAGGGAATATTGGAATCCCGCAGCGTTAGGTTTTACGGAATGCCTTGGGTTGCCGTGTTTGATCGGCCTTCTAAAAGTGATGCACAAAGCGCAGATTGAACCGATTGCCTTGCGTGCGGTTCTTGGTCTCCGTCTCAAAGTATATGTTAAAGAAAAGGTGATCGTGTTTATAAAAATGAAAAACGCCTCCCGGCCCAATGCCCAAGACCTGTTCACGCCTCCCGGAAACATGGTGGCCATC
>JAXHTA010000497.1:0-2877 GCA_034190285.1 Thermodesulfobacteriota bacterium
CCTCTCAATATATTATCCGCAAAAATTCAGTGGATACTGGGCGGTTTACAGTTGAGGGCTCACGTCCCTTTTCCTGTTTGAAACCATGGGCCGCCCTCAAAATCTTGGGAAGAGAGGGCTATGGGTTTCTCTTCAGACGCGCCCAAGCATCGACCAAAACATTCAAGAAAATCTTGGAAGAGTGTGGAAATTTCGAAATCCTTAACAACCCTGAACTCTTTATCCTCAACTACCGTTTCATTCCCGAAAATGTAAGGCAACAGCTTGTTAAGATGTGGCCCATTGCATCGCCCCCCAAAGATAAGATAAAGGCCAGGGTCGCAGAGGGACAGATCAGGAAAATCAATCATCTGGTCAATGCCTTCAATATTAAGCTTCATAAGGCCTTGAGGACGGACGATACCACCTTTGTTTCCAGAACCACGCTGGAATCCACTCCCTACCGGCCGCAGAATATAGTGGTATTGAGGGCTGTCCTGGTTAACCCTTTGATAGACAGGCAAATCCTTGAGGAGATTGTGGATACTCAGAATCGCATTGGGTTGCAGATGTGGGAAGAATTCGAATCAGCATACAGACGAATTCCGGAAGGTCCGGGCTGAGGCTCGCTGGTCGCCTGTCCCGACCAAACCTTTCTTTCGACAAGGAGCCTGCATGTTAAGCACTCTGCAGGAATCCGGCCCTCCTTCGCCGGCATGTCCTCGAAATGCGGTACCCTTTATGGATTGATGCCAACGTCTTTTATATCATGAAGGAATTCAACACTGCAATTTGCCTTTCAGATATGACTGGCAGGTATCCCTTCCATGAAGTGATGCCTGCCTATTGTTTTGTTGCTGAAACCAAGTAGAAGTAGCAAGGATAAAAGAGTGGGTAGCCAAAGAAGCCGATCTGCAATTTGAAGGTTGGTTTATTCTATTACTTGAGGGAGGTCCCCCAAAAAGCCCTGAGTCTTCAGGGAAGAAGAAATCTGGATTGGCGCTCTATAACTGAAAATACGATGAAATTCTTCCTGAGCAACAAGAAAGGAGGTAGACGTTGACAAGTAAAGCAAAGGTCAAATCAACAGAGCTGTTTATGGGTAAGTTGAACTATGGTTGTGATCTGCTGGAGGAACTGACTGCAATATGTAAAAAAGAGGATATCCGTCTGGGACGAATCGAGGGGCTGGGCGCCGTGCAAAAGGCTTGTCTTGGATTTTATGACCAGCAGAAGCGAGAATATCAGTTTCTGACACTGAGTGAGCCTATGGAAATCACAAAGATAGTCGGAAACATATCCCTGAAGGATGGTAATCCCTTTGTCCATGCCCATATCACCCTGGCTGACGAGGCAGGAAGGGCTTTCGGAGGTCATCTCGCTCCAGGGACCGTGGTTTTTGCCTGCGAATTCATTATTGAGTCTCTTGACGGGCCTGTTTTTGAGCGAAATCTTGACGGAAAGACCGGCTTGCCCTTGTGGACAATGTCGGCGTAACGGTTCGAATCATTCTGAACTCTCCGAGAACACCCTTGGAGTGTTCTGCTTTAGAAAACCGGGCAAATCTTGCCGGCTTTTTCACACAATTCCACAGTTTGGCGGGTTAAAGAACAGAATAGCCCTGTCACCAGGGCTAAGCCCTCCGTTCCAGCCGCACAAGCGGTTCTTTCGCATACGGCGAGCCCGTGAATTGCCCTATATTCCCACATTTCCGCCCTCCCAATGGTCAAAGAAACCTTTTATGGTCAGATCCACTACATAACGATACCCTTGCCGGCCTATCTCCTCCACCCTCCCGGCAGCCAGGTACGTACTACGGCCCGGCAGAAACCCGTAGCATTCTCCAACGAATCTTCGCCACATGGACACGCCACCTCAGCCTAATTTTCGACCTTCAGTCCCTTCAGTTGAAGAAGAAACCCTTCAACAGCCTTGGTATTACTTAGATTCAACAAAATATGAAAAACTGAACTACGTGCCTCTTTCTAGACGAAAACAAAAAAGGCAAAGACGCCAAAAGGATTGCTAAGAGATTGAAGCGTGACAAAAAGGAACTGTTCACGTTCCTGGAATATGAAGATGCAGGCCGCTACAACAATCATGCAGAACAACAGATGAGAACACCAGTAATCACCAGAAAGATATCTCAGCAGAACCGCTCCGGGAAGGGAGCCGAAACTCAAGTTGTCTGATGACCCTATTTCGCTCCGGAGAACTGCAAGCGAAAAACTCTGTTGCAACGGTCCTTTCACTTGCCAAAGCCATTATTGACCCTATACTTGCATAAGAACACTATAAAGCAAGTAGTAAACGGCTTGAGGAACCCCATGAATAAAGGTTATAATGAACTACTACAACACGAAAAACCTTATATCAAGGAGGTCACCGCAAGTGAAGTCCAGTAGAGCACAGATTCAGGCAAAACACCATAAAGTTCCTGTGATTAAATTTGAAGATCAAAGGCTTTCATCCTTTTCAGGTTTATTGATATTCCAGGTATTTTTTTTGGACGCAAGGGCTTGCGTATTTACTATTCATTGTTCTGTACCGTAGCCCAAACAAGCCAGTTCTTTGACCTCCTCCACCGCCCCTGCAATGTAAATGAATCCAATGGCGCTGATCAGTTCATAATGCAATGTTTCGATAAAGCAGAAGAAGAGCCAAAAAATACGATATTTGAATCCCGTATGGACTCAGCCTTTTTCAGCGAGATGATATTGTCTGTCTTGGACAGCCGTTATGTGAAATTTACCGCTTTTGTCCCCTTTGCAGGATCCCCACAGCTTAAAGAGCTAATCGAGAACAGAAAACGCTGGCGCACCATTGATCGGGAGTGGTCATTCTTTGAAACCAAATGGAGACCAAAGTCCTGGAATACCACCTACAGATTCATTTTCA
>JAXHTA010000498.1:0-2877 GCA_034190285.1 Thermodesulfobacteriota bacterium
CCCAGCTCAAAGCGAATTTCGTAAAGCCGCCTGCTTTGATCTGCCAGATGGGTGTTCATATCGTCGAGCCGCTTGTTGGTTAAATCAAGAATGGAAAAGATCCTGCTGTTCTCGTCCTTGATTTTTGCAAGGTCGGGGACGACCATCTCCTGTAATAGTCTTTGTACGGTCTCTCTTATCTCCATAGTGCCTCTGAATGATTGTAATTTTGCGACGGCCAGTGAGTCAGACAAGAAAGGGACCATAAGAAGCACATTCCACAGACATCCTATATGTTATGCCTATCGGGAGAAAAAGTCAACGTGCCTATTCATGGAAGGCGGGGATCAGAGGGTCAGGGCAGATCTCCCTATCCACTCAACACCGTGAACCGTTACAGATCTTTTAGTTGGGGTCGTGGGATTGCCTGTCTGCCCTGGATTTGAGGACGAGGAGCGTGACTACGGAGGCGATCAGGATCAGCATAGCGACTAGTTGGGTGGTGCTCATATCAGTGTTCAAGAACATTCCGCGGTCATCTCCTCTGAAACGTTCGATAGTCAGGCGCGCAGTGCTGTGGAGAATCAAGAACCACAGAGTGACCTGGCCGTCAAATTCCTTTTTTGAATATAACAATATTGTAATAAAAAAAATGATGAATCCGCTTATGGAGGAATATACCTGGGTTGGGTGTAATGGGATATCAAGTGGTGCCAGAGAGTGGTGGTGAGTAAATACTACCCCCCAACTCAGATCGGTTGGCCTGCCATAGCAGCACCCGGCCATGAAGCAGCCGATGCGACCAATGGCCTGGCCTATTGCCGTGGCAGGCGCCCACATGTCACATGTCTTCCAAAGGGAGAGATTGTGGCGCCTCACGTACCAGAAAATGCTCAAGACGACGCCGATAATTCCCCCGGAAAACACAAGGCCACCCTGCCATATCTTGAAAATATCCAATGGGTTGAGGATGAAATAGGATGCGTTCATAAGGACATACATTGCCCTTGAGGCGGCGATGGCGGACAGGATCATGATAAAACCCATATCCATGACCTGCTGGGAACTTATCCCGCAGGACTTACCGATTCTTGCCGTGATAATTAGAGCGGTGATAAATCCTGTGGCCACGAACAGACCGTAGGTATGAAGGGTTAAGGGGCCTATGGAAAACAGATCGGGGAACATTCGATGATATCAGTGTCGTCTAATTGTTTAAAGACAAACGGCTTGCCCGTTAGTCTTGGTGGTTTCATTGTGCAATGTTAAATGACAAAATCCAAATGACAAATCCTATGCGTTCACGTCTCAGAGGTTGAAGATTCCATTCTCGTCCCAGGACTAAACTTGGTCGGGGTTAGGATATCGGGCTTGCTAAGGCCCGGGGCCACGTCTTTCCGGCGTTTTATTGCGTTGGAAGATGAGACTTATGGCCAGCCAGAATGTGCCGACGGTGATGGCTGAATCAGCCACATTAAATGCGGGCCAGTGATAAGACCCAAGATAGAAGTCAAGGAAATCGACCACTTCACGAAATCTGACTCGATCAATAAGGTTTCCAACGGCTCCTCCTAATACCAGAGAAAGGCCAAGGGTGATTCGATTATGGTCTTGTGTAAGGGTGAAGAACAAAAAAAATAATAGAATAATAGCCCCAATACTGGCGGCCAAAAGCAAGTAAAAGGCAAAATCCATATCCGGCCGGTTCAACAGGCCAAAGGCCATGCCCCGGTTTCGCACATGGACCAGATTAAAGAAGCCCGTTACCACCGGCACTGATTCGAACACCGTCAGGCTACGCACAACGGCCAGTTTGGTTATTTGATCCAGAAGGACTACGGCCAGGGCCGGCCATGCCATCAGATGATAGTTTTGTTTATAACCTTGAGACATCGCTTGCAGACAGTGGGGTCATTTTTGTCGAGCCCGACCGTTGGGTCATGGACCCAGCAGCGCTCACATTTTGGGTCAGGAGAGGGGACCGCCTTTACTTTCAGGCCTGGTATGGTATCGCTTTCAAAGCATTCCCCGATCCGGTCGATTTCCACCATGTCCACCGAGGACACAATAAAGATAGATCTGAGTTGCCCGGCAAAGGGGCCTAGTTTTTCCATGAGTCCAGGGGACAGACCTAGAGTCACAGAAGAATCCAGAGAATGGCCGATCTTTTTCTCTTTCCTGGCGAGTTCCAGGGCCTTTGTGACCTCTTTACGAACCATTAAAATCTCTTCCCACCGTCTTGCCAGCTCCGGGGCCCTATATTCGTCATTCACGGGTATGAAGAGATCAGCGTGCACACTTAAGGGTCTTTTATTTCCTTTCATGTGTTGCCAGACTTCATCAGCAGTGAAACAAAGGATAGGCGCCATCAACCTGACCAGTACCTCCAGGATTTCATTCATGGCGGTCTGCGCTGAACGCCTTTCAAGGGATTCCCTTGGTGACGTATAGAGCCGGTCCTTTATGATATCAAGGTAGAAGGACGAGAGGTCCAGGACACAGAAGTTGTGGAGATCGTGATAGACAAGATGAAAATCGAAATTATCGTAACTTCTCTGTACCCGCTCGTTCAATTCCTGCAGCCTATTCAATGCCCATCGGTCGAGTTCTTTCATTTCCGGATACGGTAGGCTATCTGTTGCAGGTTCAAAATCGGACAGATTGCCTAGAATATACCGGCACGTGTTCCGAATGCGTCGATAGGCCTCTGTGAGCCTCTTCAAAATCTCATCGGAAAGACGAATATTGTCCCTGTAGTCTTCTCCGGCTACCCACAGTCTGAGGATTTCAGCGCCGTAATTTCTTATGAGGTCTTCAGGCGAGATAACGTTCCCCGACGATTTGTGCATGGCCTTGCCTGAGCCGTCGACAACAAAGCCATGGGTCAGTACGCTCCTG
>JAXHTA010000499.1:0-2869 GCA_034190285.1 Thermodesulfobacteriota bacterium
CCCTCTCCACCTTTCAGGGGGAGAGGGATAGGGTGAGGGGGTTCAAATAAAGTATTTTCCATTTTGATACCCCGTAGCTTGCTGCGGGGTAGTTCATTGTGATTTGCATGGAGGACCAATGTGTCCTGAGTGTGGTGTCTTTTCCTTGACACGCAATCCTGATTTCACTATTTCGGCAAAAAGCATGTTCTTATAGCCTGAAAAGGAGGTTCATAGGTGGAATATACTTCGATTGAGAGCCTGGACAGGATGTTCAATGCAGAGGGCGTTGCGATTATTGGTGCATCTTCAAAACACGGGAAGATTGGCAATCAGATCATCGTATTTGCCCTGGAAATGGATTATAAGGGAAACATCTATCCGGTCAATCCCGGCGCGGACACGATCCTGGGGCTGAAATGCTACAGGAAGCTCATGGATATTTCTGGCAAGGTGGACCTAGTGGTGGTGGTTCTTCCTGCTGTGGCATGTGTGGAAGCGGCCAAAAGAATCGTTGAGCGAAAGAATGAGAAAGGGGACGTGGCGGGAGTGGTCGTCGTATCCGGTGGCTTCAGCGAGCATAGTCCTGAAGGCACGAATGCGGAAAAGGAAGTTTACGATATTCTTGTTTCTAATGGAATCAGGCTTGTCGGGCCTAATTGCCAGGGCATTATCGATACCTACAGTGGTGTTAATACTACATTTGACGTGGGCGCCTATCCAAGAGGAGGCCTTTCATTTATCGCGCAGAGCGGAGCCTTTTCAGTATCCTACCTGGAGTGGGCACATCCATTGGGTTTGGTTGGACTGAACAAATATGTGTCCATGGGAAACATGACCGACGTCAACGCCATAGAACTGCTCAACTACCTGGGAAAAGACGAAAGGACCAAGGTCATTTCTGTGTACCTGGAAGGTATCACCAATGCGAGGGACTTTTTTGAAGCTGCGTCCGAAGTGTCCAAGACAAAGCCCATAGTCACTCTCAAGGCTGGAAAAACCGATCTGGGTGCCCGAGCGGCTCAGACCCATACTGCCTCAATTGCAGGTAATGATGAGATATATGATTGCACCTTTAGGCAGGCAGGGGTAATTCGGACCTCAAGTGTGGCAGAGTTTTATGATACTAGTCGGGCTTTTGACAAACTTCCATTGCCAAGAGGCAATCGAATTTGTGTGTTGACGGTAGTGGGCGGACCTGGCACGATTTGTCTGGATGAATTGGCAAGTTTGCAAGATATTCAATTGGCGCCCCTTGCCGAGGAAACAGAGAAGAAATTGAGAGAGATGCTGTCGCCGACAGCCACAGTCGGAAAGCCTAAAGGTTATATAGACATGACCGGCTCGGTAAACGAGGAATTACATCAGGAAGTTATCAAAATAGTGTTAAGCGACCGGAATGTGGATGGTGTTGTGTACCTCACAACGCCGCCAGCCTTTTTGGATGATAAGAAGCTGGCCGAAAATATGGCCGCCGCTTATCACTCTTTTTCAGAGGAGGAGAGAAAGCCTTTTCTTTCTGTTTTCGGTTATGGTTATACTGTGGCTGAAGGCCGTAAGATAATGGAGGCCAACGGCTTACCTACCCTGGAATATGCTGATATTGCCGGGAAGGTTATGATTAATATGGTACGGTATAGCCAGTATAGAAATCGGACTAATTTCTGAGGTAATATTGCTGGGCATAGACATCACTATGAGGCTGTCCGAGAACGGATATTTTCCTCGATCTATGCGTCAGGCTCCGATTTTGATCCTCAAAATAGTCATGTATTCCTTCGGTTAAGATCTTCGCCTTCTCTGACCTTGCAGAAAAATCTGCATCCTCGGACGGCCTCCCAGTTACTCAAAAAGGAATGCATCCCTTGGTTGAGATAATATAAAGGAGTCATAATGAGCTATGAAGATATTATAAAGAACGTCTTGGCTGAAGGAAGAAAACTTGTACCTGAGTCTGAGGCATATAGGATCTGTGACGAGTTTGATATTATTCACCCACCTTCGGAGCTGGTAAAGTCCGTGGAAGAAGGATTGGCATCTGCTGAAGCCATAAGATACCCGGTAGCCCTAAAAATAGTATCACCGGCTATAGTACACAAATCGGACGTGGGCGGTGTAATAGTGGGAATAGAATCACAAGCAGCTTTCAGCGATGCTTATGAGCAGTTGATGAGGAATGTTGAAGAAAAGGCCGGCAAGGTGCCCCTCGACGGCGTACTGGTACAAAAATCCATGCCCAAAGGTGTGGAAGTTGCCGTAGGAGGTCTTAAGGATGATCAGTTTGGCCCGGTGGTAATGTTTGGGTCCGGAGGAATCCTGATCGAGGTATTTAAGGATGTATCATTCCGTCTGCCACCACTGGACAAAGCTGAAGCCGGCCGTCAAATTGCGGAAACAAAGGCGTACGAGGTTCTCAAGGGTCTGCGTGGAGCACCCGCATGTGATATTGATTCAATAACGGAACTAGTAGTCAGTACCGGAAGATTGATTTTTGAAGTAGAAGAAATTGATCAGATTGATTTTAACCCGGTACTGGCCTATCCGGACGGATGCAGTGTTGTTGATGCCAGGATTATTGTCAAAGGCTAGACTGGAAGGAGATGGGCCGTGAAGATTAAGAACCAGTGCCAGATCGAAGCCCGCAGCGCTGAAATATGGGACCTCTTTTTGGACCCTGAGGCCCTTAGAGCGGCCATACCGGGTTGTAAGAGTATAGAACTGGTAGGTGAAGATGAATACAGGGCATATCTTAGTCTGGGTATCTCCGCTATTAGAGGCAACTATTCGGGAACCGTTAAGATCAGAGACAAGGTACCCACATCCAGCTACAGGATGATCGTTGAAGGAAACAGCAGTGTGGGGTTTGCAAAGGGCGAAGGGACTATCATCC
>JAXHTA010000005.1:0-21843 GCA_034190285.1 Thermodesulfobacteriota bacterium
CTGAAGTCGTTCAGGTCGCCGTATCCAAGGATATCCAAGCTAAGCCCCCTTTCGTAGTTGGCCTCAATATGGGATACATGAATGGAATCTCCTGGTCTAAGAAGTAAACTATGATTATCCTTTATAACGCTTTGGGTCTGACCGTTAATGGAAACGACCAGATATTTCAATACCGGAGGGTCGAGGATGAAACCAGGATACGCTGGAATGATCCCGAATAATTTCATAAAGGCGTTGATGACCATGTTGTGAAACCGGACCTTCAAATCAATTGTGGGCAAAAATTTGGAGCTTTCCACGCCAAAGGCGGGGATATGGTGCTTTGTGATGGCATAATACGTGGCCGATTTCTTTTGTTCACTATGGGGACTGTCCATTTCATTTGTCCTGGTGTTGTTGAAGTGAAACCGATACAATTCATTCTTTATAAGGGGATTCACTTCCCCTATGACCTTGCGGGCCATTTCACCAAGATTTATAACCCGATCGGTCCCGGGAACCTTGTATTCCTCGAAATCAGCGATTATGGATTGCCCGAACCGTTTGGGGTTACGCCATTTGTCTATATACTCAGGGTAGTAGTAGCCCGAACCATCATGGAGATTCAAAAGATAATGACTCTCCCCGATCAGCTTTTTTAGAATCTTTACAATCTTGTCTTCCATGCTGTCCGTGGCGTCTTCATGGGCGAACTTCCTGTTCATATCGCCGTGAGGTCCCCGGCTATTCAATAGTATTGAATAGAAATTGGCCCTTGGAACGACTATCAGGTTGCCCTTTTCAAGTTTCATATCAGCATACAGATCGGCAGACAAAAAGCCGCCCGGCTCATTCCCCTGGATGCCCCCAATCAACATCAAGGTCTTTCCCGGTTGCTTGCCGTAGATGTGATAAACATTTAACTCATAGGCGGTGTTAGGGAAGTAAACCATATGCTTTCTTGCCGAATGTGCGGGGGGCAGAAAGACAATGGACGAGGAGAGAACAATGAAGGACAACAGGAAGCAAAATACTTTTTTGTGGGTAGTTCCTGTGTTGCGTAGCATTTTCCGGCTCAACCCCCCCTGGAGGGAAATCGTCTCCGAATTACAGCCAACCGGCATTTTCACCTCTCAGGCATAATGAATTCTTTTAACATGAAGGACATGGGATGTGAAGCCTTCTTTTCGAACAACAGGCTCCCTGGCAGCATGGCGCTCACCTCAGGTCAGAATCCGTCGGGAGGCTACGATGCCGAGGCCTATGACTACAAAGAACTCCATGATTCCGCCAGGATTTCCCATCGTCTGCCCGTCTTCACCAAAAGCAACTCTTTTACACCAAAATCTTCGTAGTCGTCGGCCTGGTAGCGTTGCCTAAAACGGACATGCGCATTCTTGTTTGAATCTTGTGTGATTTTCATGTTGCTGACCCGGACCTTTATGGAACCGTACTTCTTTTTCAGGCGCATCTTTCTTGACTTCCATGCCTCCAAATCCATCCCATCAGAATGAAAATCAAGGCTATAACATGCAATATATGTAGCGATGTCCTTTTCCTCCCAAGCCTTTTTCCAGATAACTAGGAGCCTCTCTATCTCACTCATAACAGAGATGGGCTTCTTAGGCAAAACTCCGGGGCCTGCCTCATCTTCGACAAAGACCTCTCCGATTATCTTCCACTGATCGCTGTCCTTCTCGAGGTAGAGTCTCTTCGTTCCCAGGCTCAGGAAGTCTCCGGCACGATAGGTCTGCCTGAACCTGGCCAGGACAACTCCATTTGTCTTAAAAAGCTGCAGGTTGTCTACTTGTACATGAATCTTTTCATATTTTCTTGCCAGTCTGGTCTTATTGGCCTTCCACCGGTTCCGGTTCATCCATCTCGATGAAAAATCTGGGCCGTAAAAGTCCATATATCGCTCGATCTCTTTCTTCTCCCAGGAGCTTCTCCATCGCTCGATCAGCCTCTGCAAATAGTTCGATTCCCGGATCAGTTCCTCAAAAGGGAGCATCTTGATCTTAGGGCTGATAATGACAGGGGTCTTATGCAGCTTGATATATGAAGCCAGGTCAGCGATATTCTTGTTTTCAAGGGCGACACATCCGTTCGTGTCTCGAGGCCTCAAAGGCTTGTCGAGCCCATGAAACCAAATACCATATCCGCCCCTGCCTTCTTTCTTGTCAAGGGGATTTGGGTAGTCGATGGGAAAGGCCTTTACCCCGTAAATGGCTGATAGGTCACGCTTATCGTAGGAATGTGTAAAAAAATAGACCCCTTCAGGCGTCTTTTTATCGTTGTTCCTGCGTTTCCGGCCTTTGTTTTCTCCACTGGAGCACTTGTAGACTTTGACTGGCTCGGACAAGTCATTCTGATGGTAAAGAAGAAGCTTCTGCTCGGATTTGTCTACCAGGACCGCATAGGCAGCTCCTTCCCCGTGCCATTTCACCAGGGAAGCAGGAACCAGCCTGGCTGCAACCGAACAACTCCACAGCCCGCTACAAAGAAAAACCAGAGTCGCAAACAGGATTTTTTTTATCCCAGCTACTTCAAAATAGCTTTCTTGCATTTTCACCGAAGACAATTTGAAGCCTCCTCGCTTCAGCCACGGAAGGACAGGAAACCTCGGAGTATTGAGCAAGTTCAGGAAAGGGGTCTCATGAAACCGCATCCCTTTTTTCGGCAACCAAGGACAACTGGCTCGCCTTTACGGCGCTTGATACTCAAGACCCGTGTCCCGCATTCAGGGCAAGTATCATCGAACGGCTCATCCCACATCACAAAACGGCATTCCGGAAACCGGTTGCATGCGTAAAACTTCCTTCCTTTCTTGGATATCCGCTCCACCAATTCTCCGGGACATACCTCTTCAGGACATGGAACGTTCGTGCCTATCGGTTCGGTATGGGTGCACTCCGGAAAGCTCTCACAACCTAAGAACCGCTGGCCTGAGCGGTTCCTTTTCACCACCATCATAGATCCACATTCCCTGCACTTGATCTGTTTTGGGCCAGCAGTTTCGTCGGGCGAATCTGTTTCCCCTTTTTGTTCAATATCCCTGGTATTCTTGCAGTCAGGATAGCCTGAACAGGCGAGAAAAGGCCCGAATTTACCGTTCTTTACCACCATGGCACCACCGCATTTTTCACAGACGCCATCTTCCTTTCCTACCTCAGGGGTTGCCTCAACAACAATCCTCCCCTTGTCATCCCGGCTGAAGTTGGCCGTATTCCTGCAGTCGGGGTAGCCGGTGCAGGCAAGGAAGAGCCCATTTTTGCCTGACTTAATTGCCATGGGTGATTTGCACTGGGTGCAAGAAATATCGGTTGATATCTCTCCCTTCATCTCCTGCTTGGCCCTTTCCAGGTTTTTCTGGAACGAATGATAGAACTCCCCGATCAGACTGGTCCATTTGACTTCTCCCCGTTCAATTCTGTCCAGGTTATTCTCCATCTGGGCGGTAAAGGCGGTATCCAGGATATCGGGAAAACCTCTGACCAGGAGTTCCGTGACCAGGAAACCCAGCTCGGTAGGTTTGAACCGTTTTTTCTCGATGGACACGTATTCCTTCCCGCTGATGTTGGCCAAAATTGCCGCATAGGTTGAGGGACGGCCTATCCCATTTTCCTCCAGGGCTTTGACAAGTGTTGCCTCCGTGAATCTGGGCGGCGGTTGCGTAAAATGCTGGGCAGGCTCCAGCTTTATCAGATTGAGAACCTGGTCCTCTGTCAGGGGAGGAAGTTGACCATCCCCTTCTTTTTCGGACGCGGAATTCTCCGGGCCGTCCTGGTATAATATCGTAAACCCTTTAAAGACGACAACAGATCCGGATGCCTTGAAGGTGGCCCTTCCGGCCATGATCTCGGCCTGTGTCTGATCCAGTAGTGCGGGATTCATTTGACACGCAACAAATCTCTTCCAGATGAGGGTGTAAAGAGATTGTTGATCTTTGGTAAGGTAAGGTGAGACAAGATTCGGCTCAAGCTCCACCGATGTGGGCCGGATGGCCTCATGGGCCTCCTGCGCGCCTTTGCGACTCCTGAAATAGGTGGGTTTGGGAGGAAGATAATCCTTCCCAAAGGCCTGATCTATAAAGGCCCTTGCCTCGGAGATAGCATCATCCGCAATGCGGAAGGAATCTGTTCTCATGTAGGTAATGAGTCCTATCTGGCCCCGGTCCCCCAGTTCTATCCCTTCATAGAGGTTCTGGGCAATGGACATGGTCTTTTTTGCCCGAAACCCAAGTTTTCCATAGGCTTCCTGCTGCAAAAGGCTTGTTGTAAAAGGAGGCGGAGCATTCTTCTTTTTTTTCTTCTTAGAGACCTTAGCAACCCTGAAGGCCTTGCCATCTACCTCGGAAATAACCTCTAGGGTCTTTTCCTCATTCTTCAGATCAGTCTTCTTGCCGCCATACCCCCAAAACCTTGCATTAAAAGCGGGCGGTTCTTCTGCCTCAAGATAAGCCGTCAAAGACCAGTACTCTTGGGATTCAAATGCATGGATCTCCCTCTCCCGATCGCAGATCATCTTGACCGCCACTGACTGAACCCTGCCGGCGCTTAGTCCGCCTTTCACTTTGGTCCAAAGAAGAGGAGACAACTGATACCCGACAAGGCGGTCCAGTATCCGCCTGGCCTGCTGGGACTCAAACTTATCCTTGTTCAGCTCTTGCGATAAGGCTATTCCATCCCGGACTGCCTTGGCAGTAAGTTCATTGTAAAGAACTCGGGATATCTTGCCTTTGCATCTCTTCAATTCCTGGGCAATGTGCCAGGCAATTGCCTCCCCTTCCCTGTCAGGATCGGGAGCCAAATAGATCGCCTTGGCCTGTTTTCCAGCCTCTTTCAATGCCTTGAGTATCTTGCCCTTTCCCTTGATGGTCACATATTCGGGCTCGAACCCATTTTCAATATCCACTCCAAGCCTTGTGACGGGTAAATCTTTGATGTGGCCGACCGATGCCATAATCTTGAAATCAGAGCCCAGATACTTCTGGATGGTTCTGGCCTTGGCCGGCGACTCAATAATAAGTAAATTCTCTGGCATCCAACATCCTCACCGAACAAAAATCTTACCAAAAAGCTGTTTTACGATTCCCATTAGTTCCATCTTCATCAAGATACTTGAGACTTCACCAGTATCCATATCACTCATCCTGACTATCTGATCAATGTGCATTGGGTAATCCCCTATAATTTCGAAGATTTTTCGCTCATTTTCATCCAACTCTTGGGGCATGATGTCTTTCCTGGAAACCTTGCTCTCTTGCGCAGGTTGATCTCTAAATCCGAATTCATCCAGGATATCATCCGCGTTTTCAATCAGTTTTGCGCCCTGCTTGATCAGAAAGTGGGTACCGGTGCTCTTAAAGGAATCAATACTTCCCGGAACAGCAAACACCTCACGACCCTGATCCAGTGCAAATGAGGCCGTAATCAAAGAGCCGCTCTTCTTCGTGGCTTCCACGACGGCAACTCCCCTGCTGAGCCCACTTATGATCCGGTTTCGTATCGGAAAGTTCTTAGCTTCCGGCGGGGTGCCTATGTGAAATTCGGAGATCACGGCGCCCCTTTCCAGGATCTGCTCCAACAGCTTCTTGTTCCCTGATGGATACAGGACATCAATCCCGGTCCCCAGGACCGCTACGGTAAACCCTCCACCTCTCAGGCAGCCCCTGTGAGCGGCCGAATCGATCCCCCTTGCCAGGCCGCTAACCACACCCACATTTCGATCCGCGAGCCCGAACCCAATTCTTTCTGCCACCTTGAGCCCGTAATGGGTCGGATTTCTAGATCCCACAATACCGACGAATGTCTGGGTGCCGGGAAGGTCCTTTCCCTTGGTATACAGTAGCATAGGCGGATAATGAATATCCCTTAGCGGTAGCGGATAAGACGGATCCAGGTAGCTTACAATCCGCGCACCGCACTTCTCCACCTTCCCCAGTTCCTCTTCGGGATCTGAGGAAAATTCTTTACTCACAATCTTCCGGGCGATCTCTCTGCGAACTCCCTCCACCTCCACCAATTCCGGGAGTTCTGCCTCCAAAACGCGTTCAGGGCTGCCAAATCTTTCCACCAGGTTCTTAAGGCCGATATTGCCCAGACCCGGAATCATGTAAAGGGCCAGCCAAGCGCATCTGTCATCCGGCCACGTTTTCATGCAAGGATAATAAAGCTGTATTAACCGTACAACGATACATTAGATCTCCGGTAAAAGAAGTATGATTTATTGTTTGTATTCAGATACCCGACGTTGTAAGGTTAAATAAAGATCTAATACTCAGTGTCTGAATGAAAACCAGAATTTTTCGTCCGGGCACTGCATTTGGTGTCCTTCCTGACTCTCACGGAAGGCCCCAGAGATTTTCCGTTCTATAAGCGAGTCCATCTAAGGCAGACAAAGTCAAAAACAAGGGTAGCGCAGATCTGGGGCGGAATTAGAAGGCCCTTTTCCGGACGGAAAACTGTTTGAATCGTCTTTGGACAAAGATGGCGGGAATTTAAATCAGAGACATGTGAGTTAGTCAAGTGTTTTCTTTGCACCACAGCGAACAGCTTTTGCACGCAGCCTTATAGAAAAGAATGTACCCCCCTTGACAAGACCGGAAACATGTTTAAAATCTAATACTAAATTTAGATTAGTGAACGATTTGAATGAGTTGTCTTCTCTGACAGCTATTTCTCAAGTGTTTGGGAGCGTGCTGCTTTAACACCTGAATGGTCACTAGGCCACAGGTTGTGCCGTTTACAGGCTGGCGAGAAAGCCTACCGAACAAAAACGATCCGGGCAGGCTTTGAACGGGTTTGATTTTTATGTCGCGACAGCACCAAATGGCTTCTGAAGGTAAAAACACTAGCCCTGCTCTTATTGACCGCGGGGCCCTCGTAAGCGATCTTAGTACTCTTTCCGGTGGTGAAATCCTTAAGAGGATACTTGAATGTGATACCCCGCAAGAAGCCGTCCAGGACATGGCCTTGATGGATTTTCACTGGCTGGTGAAAAAAGTAGGAGAGGATGACTGTCTTCCTCTCCTCAGGCTGGCATCTGTTGATCAATGGCAATACCTGCTCGACCTGGAAATCTGGACAAGAGATCGACTAAATGATGTACACCTCTCGGTATGGATAAAGCGTCTCATTCAGGCCGATTCGAGACGTCTTGTCAGATGGTTATTTGGCGACGGCCAGGCCCTTGCTTATTATTACTTTTTCAAGGCTATTGAGGTGATCACAACGACCGAAGATGAGGCCTACGACCTACCGGCAGGATTTTTCACCCTGGACGGGTTCTTGCATCTCAGGGTGGTCGATCCGGAATATAAAGACTCCCTGGAAGACATCATCCGTACTATGGCTTCAGAGGATTTCGACCGATATCAGGCCCTCTTTCTGGGTCTGGCAGGTATTCTCCCAACCGAATTTGAAGAAGATATGTACCGCCTGAAGAACGTGCGTCTGGCCGAGCACGGTTTCTTACCCTTTGAGGAGGCCGTATCGGTTTATGCCCCATTGGGGCCTGAGGCACTCAGAATTGAAGAACCACCGGCGTTGCCGGATATGCTTGTTGACGCCGGAGATGCGGCCATTGTACCTGTCTCTCCTCTTCATCTCGCCGGGACCGACAATCTGCTCACGGAGGTTGTATCCAAGGCAATCGACACATCGTTCTTGGACAGAATCCGCCTGGAATTTGCCGGTCTTTGTAACCAGATCGTATCAGCGGATGGCCTTCCGGTATGTGAGCTTGACGTCCTAATCAACGCATGCCAAAAGGCCGCCAGACACCTGAACCTGGCCATTGAAAGACTGTGTGGCAGGGATATTCTGTCGGCCGAGCTACTTCTGAAAAACAATTCCCTTGTATCCATCTTCCGCGTGGGGTTCGGCCTAGTCCTGAAACTTAAATGGGAGGCGGAACAATGGGTTAAAGGGAGCTGGTTCCGCAGCCAGGGACTGGACACGAGCTTCTGGGGAGAGTTATGGGGCGGGACCCTCTCAGGCCTTTTGAAAAGCAAACCCAGACATTACATGGTACCACGGGGGGCGGAAGAATACCGGGATTTTGAATGGCTCTCTGATCTGGGTGAGTGTTTGAAGATTCTCCGTCGGTTGATTGTACTTGACAGCCTGCTGGAGCGACTAGCCGCTCTTTATACAGTGGACAACGGGTGGATACAGTCTAAAGACCTGACATTTCACCCTATCCTGTTTGACCTCTGGGCCTGTCGCTTATTGAATCTTGAGTTGCGCTGTTCCGGGATTCCCCTGGCCGAGGCAAAGAACTTCTTCCGTCTGCTGCGGGCCGGAAAAAAGAATCCCCCCTATCATATGCCCGGATTTGAAAAGGCCTTTGTAAGAGACTTTGTAGCCTATACACCCAATTCCGATCCGGAGGTGGCATCAATTCTTGAGGAGACCTTGGCCCTGGTCTGGCGGGATTTTCAGGAAGAGCATAAGAGAATATCACTGAAAGACCTGGACAGTCGATTTACAAAGTTTATTTCGATTCTGCCCGGTTAGGTTAATATGTTGCGGCCTTTAAGAAAGTGACCCTCACTGTCCTTGTACAGGAGGATATA
Organism: Thermodesulfobacteriota bacterium; assembly: GCA_034190285.1. GTDB lineage: Bacteria > Desulfobacterota > DSM-4660 > Desulfatiglandales > Desulfatiglandaceae > JAXHTA01. The sequence goes on from JAXHTA010000005.1 coordinate 8,558, forward strand.
CCCGGACTTTTTGAGAAGTCACCCATTTAGTCCTGATACCGGTAAACTGATAAGATTTTTTTTGCTGCCTTTGGCGGCAAACTAAGGAGACGAATATGGTCCATGTCCAAAATCTGACCAGGTATTTTAGAGATCTTTGTGCGGTAGATGGAATCAACATCCATATCCAGAAAGGCGAAATCCTGGGCCTGCTGGGCCCTAACGGCGCAGGCAAGACCACCACGCTTCGGATGTTTACCGGCTTTCTCCGCCCAACCTCCGGCAGCATACGAGTAAAAGACTATGCCATTGAAGAAAACCCACTGGAAATCAAAAAACTCATAGGATATCTGCCTGAATCCGCCCCGCTCTACCACGAAATGTTCGTGTATGACTATCTGGACTTTGTTGCAGACGTCAGAGAGCTCGGAGGCAAGAAAAAGCTATCTCGGATCCGCCATTTGGCCGACCTCTGCGGCCTCAACGATGTCATGCACAAACCCGTCGCTGAACTTTCAAAGGGTTACAAGCAACGGGTAGGACTTGCCCACGCCATGATGAACGATCCGGAAATACTGATCATGGACGAACCTACTTCGGGTCTTGATCCCAACCAGATAGTTGAAATCCGTGAGATCATCAAACAGATCGGGAAGGAAAAAACCGTCATCATCTCCACCCATATCCTAAGTGAAGCCGAGGCAACCTGCGATCGCATAGTCATCATAAACAAGGGCAGAATCGTGACTGACGACAGTACTGAGAACCTCATGCATTCGGCCGGTGGAAAGAATTTCATCAATATCTCCCTTCGGAACGCTGAACTCGGGGCCGTGGAAAGGGCCTTCGATGCCATTGAAGGGGTAGAAAAGATCGAGCCGATGGAAGGTAATGACGGCCTCATTCACATCAGGCTCGCTTGTTCCTCTTCGCTCGATATTCGCGAAAACATTTACCGGAGAATCAAAGAAACCGAGTGGACCCTGTTGGAGCTCCACCAGGAAACCAGGAGTCTTGAAAACATATTCCGGGAACTAACCGAGGAGAAATAGTATGCGACAAATTGCACACATATTTAAGAGGGAACTCAAGGCGTATTTTGTATCTCCCATCGCCTACATCGTCATTTCCATCTTTCTTCTGATTACGGGGTGGTTCTTTTTTTCCGTTTTCTTCCTTTACAACCAAGCGGATCTCAGGAACTTCTTTACAATGCTTCCCATCATCTTTTCATTTGTGGTCCCTGCAGTAACCATGAGGCTCTTTTCCGAGGAATTGAATGTCGGGACCTATGAAATCCTGCTTACCATGCCCGTGACTATCCTTGACGTGGTTCTGGGCAAATTCGCGGCAGCCATAGCATTTGTCTCAGCTATGCTCGTCCCGACCCTCGCATACCCTGTCACTGCTTCGTTTCTTGGCCAGCTTGACTGGGGGCCTGTTGCGGGCGGATACGTCGGCGCGGTTCTGCTGGGCTCGGCCTTTGCCGCCATCGGGGTGTTCACCTCGTCTTTGACTCGAAACCAGATTATCGCATTCATAAGTGGAATGGCCATCTGTTTCAGCCTGACACTGATCGACAAGGTGCTCTTTTTCCTTCCCCAGTCAATGCTGGGGTTCCTGGAATATCTTGGAGCGGATTTTCACTTCCAGAAGATATCAAAGGGAGTCATTGATTCTCGAGACATAATATACTTCCTGAGTGTTGTCTTTGCCGGTCTTTACGCAGCGCATATCGCCCTGCATGAAAAACAATAAGGAGAGCGAAAATGGGTCTTAGACAAGCATCTAGTAACTACACGAAATTCCTCACCTATCTGGTTATTATCATCCTGGTCAACATAGTGGGCGTTACCCTGTTCTTCAGAATAGACCTGACGAAAAACAATATCTATTCTATCTCCGAGGCCAGCAAGAAAGTCGTATCCACACTATCGGAGCCGCTGACAATCAATGTCTTTTTCACCCGGAATCTTCCGGCTCCCCACAACAATACGGAAAGATATATTCACGATCTATTAGAAGAGTACGCCAATTACGCCAACCGGTATTTCAACTACCGCTTTTATGATGTAAGCCCTGATGAGGGCGACATGCACCCTGAAACCAAGGAAAACCGTGAGCTGGCCAAAGGCTACGGGATCTTTCCCGTTCAGATCCAGGCCATTGAAGAAGATGAGGTCAAGTTTCAGAAGGCTTATATGGGGCTCGTTTTGATTCATGGAGATCTTATAGAGAAGATACCCACAATTACCAGCACAGACGGACTGGAATATCGTCTGACCACGGCCATGAGAAAACTGAACAACAAAGTCAGCGCCCTGTTGAATCTCAAGGATAAGATCATGATCAGGTTGTTTCTTTCCTCTTCCCTGGAGGCCGTCGCCCCGTTTATGCGCCTGAAAAGGCTTCCCGATCTTCCGGAACAGATAAAATCGGTGGTTGAAAAACTGAATGACAAGAACTATGGGAAGCTTCAATTTGAATACCTTGACCCTTCAAAGGACGAGAGTCTGGTTCCATTGCTTGATAAGCACGACATCCTACACCTCCAATGGCCCGCCCTTTCCAATGGAAAAATCCCGCCCGGCAAAGGTGCCATCGGCCTTGTGATGGAATACGGCGACAAGGCCGTGACAACACCCTTGATCCGCATTCTCAGAATTCCCATAATCGGGACCCAATATGAACTCGCTGAAATAAAAACGATGGAAGAAACCATAAACAAAAACGTGGAATCCCTCATTGACATCAACGAAGACCTGGGGCTCCTCGCGGATCACGGCACACTCGGTTTTCAGGTTACGCCACCGGCTGGTCCCATGGGACAGCCGGTCCAGCGAGACATCAATAACTTCAGGACTCTTACCTCGCAGAACTACACGATCAAAGAAGTCAGGCTAAAAGAAGGCAATATTCCAGAGGGCCTCAACTGCCTAATAATAGCGGGACCAACGGAGGATTTCAGCGATTATGAGCTGTTTCAAATAGATCAGTTTTTGATGCAGGGCAAGAGCCTGGCCTTGTATCTGGACGCCTTTAAGGAAGTCATGCCACCCAATCAGCAGGGTATGTATGGATACAACCAGGGGCCTGTCTATCTCCCAATCAATACAGGACTAGAGAAACTGCTTTCCCATTATGGCGTTGGTGTCAAGAAATCCTACGTAATGGATGAAAGTTGTTACAAGCAGGAAGCCCCGGCTCAGTTGGGCGGCGGTCAACAGGCCGTCTACTACGCACCCCTGATCAAGAATCGGAATATTGACAGTGATCTTGCTTTTATGAAGAATATCAAAGGCATGATCACACTTAAAATCTCCCCTCTTGAACTGGACGCGGAGCGTATCTCGGAAAACGGCCTTGAGGTGCGTGAGTTGTTTTCCTCGTCTGAAAAATCCTGGGAAATGAGCGGCCGCATCAACCTTAATCCCATGCTTATCCAGCCGCCTCAATCTCCGGACAAGCAGCAAAGCCTGCCCCTGGCCTGTGTCCTTCAAGGCAATTTCCCCAGTTACTTTGAGGGAAAACCCATACCCGAGAAGGAAACGGCGGACAACGGCACCAAAGAAGACCGGAAAGAGGAGACCGACAAAAAATCCGAAATAGATCTATCGAAGATTACCGGTATGGGCCAATTTATCTCCAGGGGCAAACCGGGCAAGATTTTTCTCTTGGCATCATCTGAGATGCTCACGGACAACCTGTTGGACGCACAGGGGAGAAACCCTAACGCCATGTTCGTCATGAATGTATTAGATTACCTCAACAACCGGGTGAAAACCGCGGTCATGCGAAGCAAGGCGCAGCGTTTCAATCCGTTACATGATACGGGAGCTGGGACCAAGACCTTTGTAAAGGCATTTAACATGGCCGGTCTGCCTGTAATGGTAATTGCCTTCGGGCTTCTTGTCTGGTTCCGCAGGCATTCAAGAAAGAAACGCATCGAAATGATTTTTCACACTGAAACAAGGCGCGTTTGATTTCGTGGCCAAACTGCCGTTCAATAAGATGATAATGTTTCACGGCTTTGCCAAAAGAGACCCCCACAAAAAAGTGTTACGAAATTACTAACCAGGCTATGAAGAAAGATCAGGTTTTAACTGCTGGAATATACTAAATATTTCAAGGATTAAGATTCTTATCTGCCGCTCAAATTGGTGAAAAAAGGAAACAATCTCATGAAAACAAAAAAAGAGTTCATTATTCTTGTCGCCATCATAATTGCCCTTTCGCTCTATTTGATGTTGCGCAACCCAGACAGGACCAATTACCAACTGCCGGAAACCCCGACCGTTGCAGCGAAGGATATCACTCGAATGGAGATCACCCGAAAGGACAGCTCCATTAACATGAAAAAGAAACTCGACACCTGGCACATCGTCCCGCAGGAATATGTCGCCGACACCCAGAAGGCCAAGGAAATGTTGGACGCCATTGAAGGTCTCACACTGACGGCCCTGGCTTCGGAAGCAAAGGACTATGGTCGCTATGACCTGACCTCGGATAAGAGAATCACTGTTAGGGCATGGGCGGGCGACACGTTGAAGAGCGAATTTGACGTGGGCAAGGCGGCCTCATCCTATCGTCACACCTTTGTGAAGATTGTGGGCGATCACCGCGTTTACCACGCAAAGAATAATTTCAGGGGCAAATTCGACCAGTCGCTTGAAGACCTCAGGGACAAAGCCGTCCTTTCATTTGAAAAGGAAGAGATCCGGGAAATAGGTTTTACAAAAGACAAAGAGTCGATTGTTCTCATTCGAAAGGAATTACCAGCTGAAACGGACATCGATCAGGACTCTGAAGCCAAAGACCAGACGCCACCCAAAACGGAAACGGTCTGGGAAAGCGCTGAGGGCAAAAAGGCTGATGAATCCGAAGTCGGCAGTCTCCTCTCGACCCTGTCCAGCCTGCGTTGCGATGCATACGTAGACGATCGGAAAAGTGAAGATTACACGGATCCCGTTTTTACGGTTCGACTTAATGGGGAAAAGGGATACACACTCTCCATTTATGACAAGACGGATAAGGAGGACAAGAAATACCCGACCATCTCCTCGGAAAACGACTACCCTTTCTTGCTGTCCGACTGGCAGGCGGAAAAGATCATGGCAGCCCCTGATAAAATCCTCAAAGACCCGGACGAATCATAAACCAGCTGACAAGACCTGAGTCAAATTGCCGCCGCCACAGGCGGGGCCTTGTCTTATCGTCCTGTGAAGATCTGGACGGCATAACAGGTAGCGGAGGGATTCGTTCTGCTTGAGAGAAGGCGTGTCTGGACGGCCGCATCCCATGCATGAAGAAAGCGCAAACCCGATATTAAATCATAGGCCCAAGGAGGAAAAAGTCACCGATGGATATCCAGGAAATCACAGTCAATGTAGAGAAGGAGAGCCTGGTCCTCAGGCAGATTATGACGGAGATAGAAAAGGTCGTCGTGGGCCAGAGGCATTTGATGGAGAGGATGTTGATCGGTCTATTGTGCGATGGACACATGCTCCTGGAAGGGCTTCCGGGCCTGGCCAAGACAACGGCCGTAAAAACCCTCGCAGCAACCATCAGGACTACGTTTCAGAGAATCCAGTTTACACCCGATCTCCTCCCTGCCGATATCCTTGGCACTCAGGTGTACCGGCCCGATAACGCCACTTTTGAGATAAAAAAGGGGCCCATCTTTCACAATATTATACTGGCGGACGAGATCAACCGTGCGCCTGCCAAGGTCCAAAGTGCCCTGTTGGAGGCAATGCAGGAGAGACAGGTGACCATCGGTGGGAATACATTTTTGCTTGAAAAACCCTTTCTGGTACTAGCCACGCAAAATCCTATTGAACAGGAAGGGACCTACCCCCTCCCCGAGGCCCAGATTGACCGCTTTATGTTGAAGATCAGAGTGGATTACCCTACGGCCGCCGAGGAAAAGGAGATCATGGCAAGGGTCAATCGGGGCGTGGCCGAGGACGTCAGAGGCGTAGTGGATGTCGCCCGGATCGAATCGGCCCGAGAGGTGATGCAGTCAATACACATGGAAGAAAAAATCGTCGACTATATTTTACAGATCTCGAGGGCAACCAGAAATCCAGGGGATTTTGGCCTGGAGCTGGGTCAGATGATCAGCTACGGGGCCTCTCCCAGGGCATCTATCTGGCTCGGCCAGGCCTCGCGAGCCCATGCATTTCTGAGTGGTCGGGGGTATGTAACGCCCCAGGATGTCAAGACCCTGGCCCCTGATGTCCTGAGGCATCGGATCATCTTAAGCTATGAGGCCGAGGCAGAAGGAAAAAGCGCCGATGACCTGATCAAGACCCTGCTGGAACGGATCGAGGTCCCCTGAGATGATCCCGGAAGAACTCTTAAAGAAGATCCAGGGATTCCACTTTCGGACCAGGCACCTGGCGAATGACCTGTTTGCCGGCCAATACGAGAGTGCCTTCAAGGGACAGGGCATTGAGTTTGCCGAGGTCCGTGAGTACCAGCCCGGCGATGATGTTCGAACTATTGACTGGAACGTCTCTGCCCGTTTTGGTCGTCCCTTTGTGAAGACCTTTCACGAAGAAAGGGAACTGACCGTCATATTGCTGCTGGATCTTTCTGGCTCTCACCTATTCGGGACCAGAGGGAGATTCAAACGGGAACTTCTTGCTGAAGTCGCTGGTATGCTGGCCTTTCTGGCTATCCGGACCAATGACAAGGTTGGTGCGATCCTATTCTGCTCAAAGGTGGAAAAATATATCCCACCCAAAAAAGGGGCCTCCCACGTGTGGAGGCTGATAAAGGAGATATTCACTTATAATCCGGACGACCTGACCACAAACATCGACTCGGTTCTTTCATATTTGAACAAAGTCGTGAAGCGTCACGCCATCGTGTTTTTGATATCCGACTGTATGGATACAGGGTTTGAGCGGTCCCTGAGACTGACCGCCAGAAAACATGATTTGACAATCATAAAGGTGGCCGACCCTGCTGAAGAAGAACTACCCGATGTGGGTCTGATCACCGTTAGAGATCCTGAGACCGGGCAGGTGGCGCTCATTAACACCCGAAACAGAGGCCTGAAGATGAGGTGGCAGGCGTACCGAAAGGAACATGCGGCCTATCTCTCGGCCATCACCGCAAAGGCGGGCATTGAGCTGGTAGAACTGTCCACGGACGGATCGGTGATCGAGTCTTTGACCAGCCTTTTTGAAAAAAGGACAAAACGACGATGAAAAACAAGTGCGGGATGAGTGGGACTGGCCTTTTTGCGCTTACGTCCTTCCTGCCCTTGCTGTTAATACTGACCATACTCATCCGGCCCGGGATACTGTGGGCAGGGGGTGAAACCGAGGACCCGGGGCTTACGGCCTATCTGGACAGGGATTCCGCCGAGGTTGGGAGCATTGTGGCCCTTATCCTCAATTACCGCATCCCAAAAGGGGCGCAACTCCCACCCGACCCGCTGGTCGAGGGGCTTGAAGACCTTACCATCGTTGAACGTGTAGCCGAACCCGGCCACATAAAGATCAAGCTGTTTGTGGACCGGCTCGGCTCTTGGAAGACGGGGGTCATCTCTCTAGCCTATCTGGATGAGGAGGGGAAGACACAAGTACTTACAGTCGACCCTTTGTCGCTGACAGTGCTGTCCAATCTTGGTGAAAAGCCGGATGAGGCGCAGTTAAGACCTATTCAGGGGATTATTCCAATAAAGGCCCCGTGGTTGATATATCTCCCATGGGCTGCAGGCACGGCTGGGCTCTTGCTGATTGTCTTAGGTCTGGTCTGGTGGCTTAAGAGACGGCGCCGTAACAAGCTGCTGATCCCCTGCGATGACCCCCCGCATATTCGGGCAAGAAATGAGATTGAAAGGCTGGAGGCCCAGGGGCTTTTTGAAAAGGGCCATGTGAAGGAGTTCTATTTTCGCTTTTCCGAGGTACTGAGGCGGTACCTGGAGGCCATCAGGGGGTTTCCTGCAGCGGAATCCACTACAGAAGAGATCGCCTTTTTGATTGACAGGGAAATGGATCGCAGCCTCCTGCCATTGCTGCGTCAGGCCGATCTCATCAAATTCGCTGACACTATTCCCCCTTCAGCAAGAAAGGAGGAAGAGGTGAGGGACGCCCTCTCATATATTCGAAAGACCAGCCCTGCCCCCGACACGGAGGGTTCGGCAGCTGGACCCACGGGGGTGGCCGGATGACTTTCAGGTTTGCCTATCCCGTCCTGTTTGTCTTGCTCGCGGCTGTGGCCGCATGGCTCGCATTTGCCCTGTGGAGAAAACCATCCAGCATCACATATTCCATGACCTCAAGGATCGCGCAAGTAGCTGGCGGCGGCGGCAAGGCCGTGACAATGGCCCCTGTTGCCCTGAGGACCGTCTGCCTCATCCTTTTGCTTGTGTCTGCTGCTCGGCCCCAGCTCTACAATGTCTCTCGGGAAATCCGTTCTCCGGGTGTAGATATCGTGCTCTCTCTGGATACATCCGGGTCCATGCAGGCCTTGGACTTCAAGTTGGACGGCAAACCGGTATCAAGGCTCACGGCGGTCAAAAAGGTTGTCTCTGAGTTTATAACGAAAAGGGATGTGGACAGGATCGGCCTGGTCGTTTTCGGACAAGAGGCCTTTACCCAGGCCCCCCTTACCATGGACAAGGGGCTCTTGTTGGGATTGGTGGATAAGATGGAGATCGGCATGGCCGGCGACAATACGGCCATCGGCTCCGCCCTCGCTGTCGGGGGTAAACGGCTGAAAGACCTGGACGCCAAGTCAAAGATATTGATCCTCTTGACCGATGGAAGACACAATGCAGGAGATATTACCCCGGAACAGGCCGCCGAAGCGGTTGGGGCCTTGGGTATCAAGATCTATACTATCGGGGTGGGCGGAAAGGGCCCCGCGCCATTCAAGGTGGAGACGCTTTTCGGAACGCGCACGGTCCACCAAAGAGTTGACTTAGACGAAGCGACCTTGAAAAAGGTGGCAAGAATCGGGCGAGGGGGATATTTCCGGGCTGCGGATAGCGAACGGCTCTCCGAGATTTACGATATCATAGACCGGGAAGAAAAGACCGAGGTCAAGATCAAGGAGTTTTTCCATTTCAGGGAGCTTTATCACTTCTTCCTGATCCCGGCGCTCATACTGTTTGGGCTGGAGGTCCTTCTAAGGACCACTATATTAAGGGTGATTCCATGACATTTGTCCGTTTATGGGTGCTGTACCTTCTCTGGATTCTACCGTTGATCGCCCTGGGTCTTGCGGTGCATGGGAGGCAGAAGAGAAAGGCCGTGGAGAGGTTTGCGGATCACGCTCTGCTGACCCGTCTCACCGGAAAAGAACAGAGGGGTAGACGTTTTTTGAAAGGCCTTTTCCTTCTTATTGGCGTTGGCATGATGCTGTTTGCCCTGGCCGGCCCCCGCTGGGGTAGTCACTATCAGGAGGTCAGCCAAAAGGGCGTGGACATCATAATCGCTGTGGACGTATCGCCCAGTATGCTCGTGGAAGATATCGAGCCAAATCGGCTTGAGCGTGCGAGGCGGGAGATCCTGGATTTTCTCCGAGTAGTCCGGGGAGATCGCGTAGGTCTTGTGGCCTTTTCCGGGACGGCCTTTGTCCAGTGCCCGCTGACCCTGGACTACGGAGCACTGCAGATGTTCTTGAGCGCGCTACAACCGGACCTCATTCCGGTGCCAGGTACAGACCTGGGTGGGGCCATTGAAACCGGACTTTCCGCCTTTGACTTCAAATCCGAGACCGACAAGGTCATCATTCTCATCACCGACGGTGAAGACAACGAAGATCGCGGGCTTGCCGCCGCCGAAAAGGCTGCGAGCAGGGGCGCCAGGATATTTGTCTTTGGCATCGGAGACCCGTCGGGCGGTCCTGTCCCGGCTGCGGATGGGAAAGGCGGGTTTATAAAGGACAAGGAAGGCAATCTGGTTCTATCGAGGCTCGAAGAAGAAAGCCTCAGAAGAATGGCTTCCACAGCAGGCGGGACCTATGTCCGTTCCGTTGCAGGGGATCTGGACCTCGACATCCTCTATTTTGATGGCATCAAGTCCAGGACAGAGGCCGAGGTGTTGAAGAGCGGTAAAATCAAGATATATGAGGAAAGGTTCAGCCTTTTCCTTTTGGCCGCTTTCTTTTTATTAATCCTGGAAGATCTGCTTCTCGACAGGAAATCCGCAAAAAACTGATTGTAGCAGGAGGATAAATGCTACAAAAAATCAAGATATTCACGGTGCTTTTCGGCCTCGTTTTTTCAATACGGGCCTATGGCGCTGAAGACCCTGATGAGCTTTACGCGCTGGGTCGCTACTCTGAAGCGGAAAAGGCCTATGCGCAATCGGACATGGACCATCCAAAAGATGTGAGGTACCGATATAACCGGGGATGCTCCGCCTACCAGGACTCCGATTATCAAGGGGCCTCCGCTGCCTTCTCGAGCGTCTTGAGGAGGGCTGAAGACGATGACACCAGGTTCAAAAGCGCATACAATTTGGGCAATACCGCTTTTAACCTGGGCGAGTTTGCCACGGCGGCGGACCATTACAGGCAGGCCATCCTGCACAATCCCGAGAGCGAGGATGCCCGGTATAATTTTGAGGTAACGCTAAGGGAGCTGGAAAAACAGAAGAATAAGTCTGACCAGCCGGATTCCCCTACAGGAGAAAAACAGGACAGTCAGGGACAAAATGGAGATCAATCCCAGGGCGGCGAAAGGCAGCAGGATCAGGACAAACCCTCAGAAGGAACGCCCCCTGATCAGGCCTCCTCCAAAGGACAGGACGGCCAGAATGAAAAGGGCAAGACTGAACCCGGGAAGAAAGGAACATCCGAACAGACATCGCCTGAAGACCTCTCAGGGGATCTAAAGACGTCTCAGGCCTTGCCGGATGAAGCAATGGATCAGCCAACTGATGAGGCCGGGTCTACTCTGGACAAGAAAAAGGCAGAGTCCCTGCTGGACAACATAAAGGATGATCTCTCTCGTTTCATGCGCCTTCAGGTGCCTGAAGAAAAAAGACAAGGCGTACAATCAGGGAAGGACTGGTAACATGAAGAAATCGCTATTTATCCTGTCTGCTCTCCTGCTATTCAATCTCACACCCTGCCCTGTCAGCGCCACTCTGTCAGTTACGCTCAAGCTTGATCGCCAAGAGGCCACCCTGGTCGATTCCATAAGATTGACTGTCAGCGTTTCCGGATCCCGGGAGACTAATATGCGGCCTGTCATAGATGGGCTCAAGTCTTTCAGGGTAACCCCTGGGGGCACTTCAAGCCGTTTTGAGATCATAAACGGGCAGATGAAAGCCGGGATTGATTATTCCTACCTGCTTCAGCCAAAAGAAACCGGCAAATTCGAGATCGGACCTGCCAGGCTGACCTTTGAAGGCAAGACCTCCGTCAGCAACACGGAAACACTGACTATTGTTGAACCGATCAAATCATCAGGCGCTGATCGTGGGCCTATCTTTCTGAATGCGACCATCGGGGCCACTGATGTCTATGTTGAAGAACAGGCCGCGTATACCCTGCGACTCTATTTCAGAGTTAGGATCGGTGATGTCTCTTTGAATTTGCCGGACACGGAGGGCCTGACGTTTAAGAAGCTAGGCAAGGAAGTACAATACCAGGGTATTCATAATGGTCAATCCTATCACATACTTGAGGTAAGATATGCAATAATCCCCTCCAGGGAGGGGGAATTTGTGATCAGGCCCGCTCAAATGAATCTTACCGTCTTCCAGGCCGGCCGACGATCACCTTGGAGCCCATTCGACGACCCCTTTTTCTCTTCTTCAGGCGTGGCAAGGACGCTCGCCAGTGAACCCGTGGAACTAAAAGTTCTCCAACTCCCCAGAGAGGGGAGACCCGCCGACTTCAGCGGGATGGTTGGGACCTTTGAGTTGGATTCAACCCTTGCGCCTGCCGAGATAAAAACAGGGGAATCCGCCACGCTAACGGTCCATTTGAGGGGCCGAGGAAACGTCAACCGCATGCCGGATTTAAAGATACCAGAGTTGGGGCAGATCAAGGTCTATTCTGACCAGCCTGTGTTGAAGGTGACTGAGGATGAAAAAGGTATGACCGGATCCAAGACCATGAAATGGGCCCTGGTGCCCGAAGCAGAAGGGCAGTATGAGATACCCCGCCTGTCGATCAGTTTTTTTGACACAAAGAAGCGACGCTACAGGACCATAAAGACCCGAACCCTGTCTCTTTCCGTCCTGAAGGGCGAGGAAAAAACAGTTCAAACCGCTTCGTCTAATCCGGCGGGGCAGACGCCTATCGCCCCGGTGAAGCTCGCCGTTGAAGAGCTGGGCCACGATATCCTCCCCGTGCACGATTCCATCAAAGACCTGGGCGCAGGTTCCATAGTCATGACCGGGGGCGTTTTTTTCTGGACGATTCTCATAGCACCGTTCTTTGCCTATTTCTCAACTTTCTTGGGCCTGAAACTCGGAAAAAGATCCAATGATTCCATGGCCGCCCTGCGGGCAAGAAAGGCCTCAAGGAATCTCACCCGATGCTGCCGTCAAAAGGATCTCAGTTCGGCAGATCTGGCTTCGGCAATTACGGTCTATTTCAATGACCGGTTCGGTCTATTCCTCGGGGCTCTAACCCCGAAAGAGGCATTTGATATTCTAAGATCAAGGGGCATCAACAAGAAAAAAGCTCAAGAGTTTCAACAAGTTGTCCAAGAGATCGAAGATGCCGTTTATACTGGCAGGGGAAATGAACAGTGCAGCACCGCGAGAGGCATTCCCAGGCTCATCAAACTGATCGAAAAGGAGATCCGGTGAAGAGCAGTCTGATCTTTGTACTTTTTGCGGTCCTACTGGTTCTGACGGTGGGCGTAACAGCTCAAGACCAGCAAGAAGAAGAACTCTTTTTTAGGGCCAACCAGGCTTACAAGGAAGGTCGCTTCCAGGAGGCCATTGAGGGATACCTCAGTCTTATAGAATCCGGACATGCAAATGGAAATGTCTACTATAACCTGGGAAACGCCTATATCCGTTCAAATCAGCTCGGACGGGCAGTTCTTAACTACGAGCGGGCCCGCCTCCTTAAGCCACGGGATGCCGATCTGGATTTCAATCTTCGCTATGCCCGGGAACGGATGAGAGATGTCGTTCCCGAGCGCCGTAGCGTTATTGACATGACCTTCTTCTGGCTCGGATCCGTAAGCCTCCGCAACCTGTTCTGGGGTTTTGCAGTCTTGAACAGCCTTATCTGGGCGGTCTTTACGGTCAGACTGTTTCGGCGGTTGGAATGGACCTACTATCTCTCTGTCATACTCCTGATCTTATGGATTATTGTCG
>JAXHTA010000050.1:0-13178 GCA_034190285.1 Thermodesulfobacteriota bacterium
TATTTTTTCATGTATAACCCCGAAGCGAAGCGTCGGCCTTATTTGTTAAAGTGTTGCGAGTATTTGTAACCTTAAATAATATCAAAATGTTACAGAATATCATATGCGCTCTATCGTCAAGCCTATGTATATGCACCATCTTTTCCCATGGAATACCAATGGCAGGATGTAACTGCTCCTGGGGTTCGTTGCTCAGGAAACTGTAGGCGCCGTGATTCTGCAAGTGATTATGTAAATAGGTCTATTGCCCTTGTGGCTTCCCGAATGCCGTGGAGTGTTGTAAAATCGATTTCGATCCCCCTGATCCCCGAACCTTGAGAACTGATAGCTTAACAGGAGGCTTTACGCAGATGAAAAAGCAATTTCGCCGGTTTTTGCGGAAGGGCACAAGAATTAGTGATTTCAATATCGGTTTTTCTTTCTTGACCGTCTTATTGGGCTTTTTTTTTGTTATCGGATGTAGTTCTGAAGAAAAGACAGCCGCTGAATCAAAAAGGCCGACTTATGTAAAAAAGAGGAAGGTATCAAAGCCAAAGGAGACGAAATCTATCCGTATTCTGACGTATTTCAAGAGAGAATTTGACGTTATTCCCAGAAAGGGTATGCTCTCCGACCTGGAACGTGATACAGTCATTGCATTTGCAGAGGAGCAAGGACTTAGACCCATATTCGTTGCCGTAAAAGCATATGAGGATTTGATCCCCAGCCTCTTGCAGAAAAAGGGAGACATAATCGCTGCCAGCATGACTGTAACCGAGGAGCGTAAGAGAAGAATTGCGTTTTCTGAACCGCTGGCATTGGTGAAAGAGCAGGTCATCACAAAGGCTAATGACAACACAATCAAGAAACCAGCGGACCTGGCCGGTCGAAAGGTGGCTGTTCGGAAGTCCTCATCCTATTGGAAGACGGTCGTAGAGTTAAAGGAAAGACACCCTGCCATAAAAATTGTCGCGGTTCCCGAATATGTTGATACAGAGCAGATCCTTCATGAGGTTGCAGTGGGTAAATATGATGTGTCAGTGGCTGATTCCAACCTTTTTGAGGCCATTTCTACCTATCGGGCTGATCTGAAGGCAGCTTGCGACCTGACCGGGGACCGCTCTGTTGCGTGGGGCATAAGACCAGACGCCCGCGGTCTAAAGGATGCAATAAACGAGTTCTTAAAAAAGTCACATGTAGACCTTCGCGGTGAGCGCCTATACAAGAACGATCTGCCTGAAATCAAGAAGCGCAAAGTGCTTCGAGTCATAACCCGCAACAATGCAGCTACATATTTCCTTTGGCGGGGTGAAATTGTGGGTTTTGAATATGACCTGTTGAAACATTTTGCCGAAAAAATGGACATTCGGGTTGACATGGTGGTCCCTCCGTCACAGAAGGATTTGATACCATGGCTTAAACAAGGCAAGGGTGACGTAGTGTCTGCCGCTATGACACTAACTGAGGGAAGGAAAAAGACTAAAGGCGTGGCCTTTTCGAGACCCTACAATTACGTTACGGAAATGGTCGTGGTTCGTGCCGAGGAAGAGGGGATAAAAGGCCCCCAACAGCTGGCGGGTCGTACGGTTGTGGTCAGAAGAACAAGCTCATATTGGCAATCTCTGGAGAAACTGAAGAAAAACGGCATCCAACTGGGGCTTGTCGCTGCCCCCGAAGAGTTCGAGACCGAGGAAGTCATTGATAAAGTGGCAAAGGGCGAATACGATATAACAGTAGCAGACAGTCACATCTTAGACATCGAACTAACTTGGCGTAGCGATATTAGGGGGGCCTTTTCAATTGGAGAGGAAGTGGCTCATTGCTGGGTGGTCCGCAAAGAGAATCCCAGACTCTTGCAGGAGTTGAATGAGTACATTAAAAGGGAATATAGGGGCCTATATTACAATATAACCAGGAACAAATATTTCAAGAATACCCAAGAAATCCAAAGCCTTCTGAGATATCGGGCCAAACGCGCCGATCAGATTTCTCCCTATGATAAACTAATCAGGAAATACGCCACGGAGTATGACTTCGATTGGCGCCTTATTGCGGCTCAAATGTATCAAGAAAGCCAATTCGACCCGAAGGCAAGATCGTGGGTAGGCGCTTCAGGGCTTTTGCAGGTTATGCCCAATACAGCAAAACAACTGGGTTTCTCTGATGTCACAATTCCGGAACAGGGGATTCACGCCGGTGTACGATACCTGGATTGGGTGCGAAACCGGTTCGAACCCGGCTTGCCGTCAAGGGAAAAAAACCGGTTCGCCCTGGCTTCTTATAATGCTGGATACGGCCATGTCATGGATGCAAGACGGACTGCCGAGGCGGTGGGGCTAAACCCCAATCGTTGGTTCGATAATGTGGAAAAGGGGATTATGTTGCTTTCGCGCCCGGAATATGCCGGGAAGGCCCGTTACGGCTACTGCCGTGGTAGGGAAACCGTCGAATACGTGAGGAATATTGAATTGAATTATGCGGCATACTCTCAGCTTATGCCCTGAAAGCTATTCACCATTTCTCCATGTGTCCCCCAATCAGATGGAGCCCAGTTTATAACCGTGCCTCGGCTAAAGCAGGCCTCATGAATCAAGGCAAGGAGGGCTTGTTGAAGTACTGTGCGTCTAGACCGTTGACCCGTTTACGGTCACGCTGATTTTTGTTGACAGGATCATTTGTTCTTGACTAAGATACAGTTAATCTTCCCAATATCCAGGGGCTTTCACCCAGACCCCTTCCCCTCTCCCCTGCGGGATGAGGTAGAGTGGTTTCCCTGCTTATGAAGGTGATACAATGTGTGCGGGTTCTCAAGAATTAAATATAGGAAAGTTAAAGGAGGATAAGCAGAGGCTATGAGAAAGAGATCTTTATTGCTGGTTATTGCTCTTGTTGGAATCGCAGGTATGTTTCTTGCCAAGGGAATTAATGCGGGTACCGAGGTGCAGGATGTAATCAGGATGGAAAATAAGGCTTATGATAAACACAAGAAGAGCATAGTCATGTTTACCCATAAGAAACATGTCGAAGAATACAAAGCCAGCTGCGGACAGTGTCACCACGACGAAAACAACAAACCTCTTGACAATCTCAAACTTGGTGATGAGGTAAAGAATTGTATTGAGTGCCACAAAAAGGCTGGATACATTACAGGTAAGGAAGCAAAGGGGCTATCAAAGGAGCAGAAACGTGAATATCACGCCAATGCGATCCATGATAATTGCAGAGGCTGCCATAAAGACTTCAACAAGGAAAAAGGCCTGAAATCCAAGGATGAGGGTGCGGCGCCTACAACCTGCGCCAAATGCCATCCGAAACAGGAAAAATAAGGTGGAAAATCAAAAAAACAGGGGTCAGACACATTGCTGATCCCTGTTTAGATTTTAGTGGCCAGGGGGCCATCCCAGTCCATGGAGCATGGCACGGGGGGATGTTTTAAACTTCTGTGACCGTAATTGCCTCCTGATCACACACTTCTACGCAGCTTTCGCATCCGAGGCATTCTTCGGCGTTAACCGGCACGGATTTCTCATCCTCCATCTCGAAGACATCTACAGGACAAACTTCTACACATTCCTCACATCCTTCACACTTGCCCTCGTCAACGACTACTTCATAACCCATATGTCTTATCCTCCTGAATTAAAAAATATATCTGTCTTACCCAAGAATTCGCTTCTCCGATTCCTTACAATGAGCACATCATTCAGTGCCAATAACTGCCTGAATCACTATTCTCGGGCAGCTGCCTACCCAACTCTTGGCCTAATCCTAGACCGAGTCAGCGTTCTTTAGCAGAGGAGAGTCCCTCTGTCAAGCTATTTGTCCAGCGTATTACTCCTCGCGGAGTGTCACGCTTGCGTCACGCGCTTACCTCTTCTTTAACTGAAACTGCGATCTTGTACAGGACTGTCAGCACGAAGAACCCTGTTGCCCATATCCCCAGCGTGACTAACACCTCAGGTACGGTGGGCCAGTACTCCGTGACTCTGTCAAAGGGATTGGGTATGAAGCCGCCAACTACCAGGCCTAAGCCTTTGTCAATCCAAGTGGCCACGATAACGGCCCCGCACCCTACTGCCAGGGTATCCTCGTTTCTTCGCGTTGCGGGCACAATCAAAAGGACAAGCGCCACCAGTGCAAATCCGGCGGCAGTCCACATCCAGGGGACGAGCTTTCCATGTCCTTCCAGACCGGCAAAAAGATATACCAACGAATGCATATGACCCGGTATCTGACTGTAGAAAGCAGTAAAAAGCTCAAGCACGAAGAAGAATACGTTGAGTATCATGGCATATGTGACAATTCCGGCGAGAGTCCTTAGTTGCTCTTTACCCGGATCAAATTTAGTGAATTTCCTTACGATCAGGCACAATAGAATAAGAAGGGACGGTCCTGAACAAAACGCTGATGCAAGAAATCGAGCGGCCATAATGGCAGTCAACCAGTAGTGCCTTCCGGGCAGACCGGCGTAAAGGAACGCCGTCACCGTGTGAATGCTGAATGCCCAAGGAATGGAGATATAAATCAAAGGTGTCACCCATTTTGGATAATGCACGCCTTTACGTTCTGCACTCAATACATTCCAGCCGATGAATATATTTAGCAGGAGATATCCATTAAGGACAATCATGTCCCAGAAGAGGATGGAGTTTGGAGAAGGGTACAAAATCACATTCATAACACGAGTCGGATTACCCAGGTCCACAAGAATAAAAAGAAGGCACATGATCACGGCGGCTATGGCCAGAAACTCACCCAAAACAGTGATTCGGCCAAATGCCTTATAATCATGTATATAGTAGGGCAGTACGACCATCACTCCGCTGGCGGCCACACCAACGAGATATGTAAACTGGGCAATATAGAAGCCCCATGATACATCCCTGCTCATACCTGTTATTCTCAGCCCTTCGCTAAACTGATACAGATAACAGCCGAATCCTACGCCCATGACGGCAAGCAGAAATATGAGCAATCCCCAGTACCCCTGTTTTCCTTTTAGCGCTGTATCAAGCATAACCACCTCATACAATAAAAAATAGGTTCGGTTCCGAACCTAACTCCGGTTTACGCCGAATTGAATAATGCTTCCTCAGGATTTGTCTTACGTCCGAATCAGAATCAGCAAGATCCCCAAAGGTCAGTGCATTCTTGTTTACATTGTTTGCGGCCTCAACACATGCCGGGACCTGGCCTTTGGCCAATCTCTCTGTACAGAATGTGCACTTCTCCACTACTCCTTTTGACCTCGTAGGATAGTCTGTATTCTTAGGGAAGTCAGGGTTCAATGCCTTTAATTCCTTTACTTCGGTAACCCGACGGGGATCTCCCCAATTAAAACTCCTTGCTCCAAAAGGACACGCGGCCATACAAAAACGGCAGCCGATACACCTGTGTTGGTCCATCATAATAACGCCGTCTTCCCTCTGCCAGGTAGCCTTTGTAGGGCACACTCTGCAGCACGGAGGATGAGAACAGTGATTACACATCAAAAGAAAGCTCTTATGTTTAATCTCATCTCCAATGTATTCGTGTTGCTGGCCAGGAAAGGAATGATGATAATCTTCTTTCCATATCCATTTGATTTCTTCTTTTGGGTTTCCGAGATCAGGGACGTTGTGCTCATGGTGGCAGGCTTCTATGCAAGCATCCATGAGTTTTTCATCCATCTTATGCATATCCACTACCATGGCCCATCTCTTCCCCTCGGTCAGGGGAACGGCTTTAATTTTCGCCTCCAGTTCTCCCGGGACGAATATGTCCATAGCCGCCTTCCCACCGAGTCCGAATAGAGTGGAAAGCCCGGCTATCTTCAAAAAACTTCTTCTGTTTACGCCCATCACTTTTTCTCCTCCGGCTCGACATGACACTCCCAGCAGTAAGGACTTACCCCCATATAGTCGTGGCATTGATCGCAGAATGTGCTTTTGTTGGAGTGGCAGTCCATGCATGTAACCTGAAGGCTCTTATAATAGACTTTACCGTTTTCGGCCTTGTAGTACCTCTCACCATCCCGGACCACCGTATGCCGCCATTCGTCCAACAGGCTGAAATGAGAGGGAGTCATGTATGACTTGTCCCTCACACACTCTTTTGCCTCTTTCGCCTTGACCGTAAGCTTAGGGTCCGGTTCCTTGGCGGCCTTCCCCAAGTTAAAGAAGACAGGAGTCAGGAAAAAAGTCAAACATATAATCAGACCGACGATTATTTTACCTCCATCATACATCCTCTTCGTCCTCCATCCCCGGAAGGGGTTCGCCACGCAGATTTACGGTTCTCTTCTTTTCTCCCTCAAAAACCAGGGCATTGCCCACCAGCTCATGAACCCCGGTGACCTCAACTTCGGGGACCCAATATTGCATGAGATCCGGAAAGGCCGCTCTGTCGACAGCACAGATACAGGAAAGCATGTTTACACCATATTTCTCATGCACATACTTCACCGCGTTTGCCCTGGGAAGCCCTCCACGCATCCTCAGTTCCATGTCCTCCCCTGCATTGAGTCCGGCTCCGCTCCCGCAGCAGAAGGTCTGTTCTCGAATAGTATTGGGCGGCATTTCATAAAAATTGTTGCACACGCTCTTGATTACATACCTTGGTTCTTCAAGAATCCCCATTGCCCTTGATGTGTTGCAGGAGTCATGGAATGTCACTTTAAGATTATCATTCCGACTGGGATCCAGCTTTAATTTATTGTTTTTTATCAGGTCTGCCGTGAATTCTATGATATGGGTCATTTTTGTGGCCTTGGCATTTTCAAACTTGGTTCCCGTAATCGGCGAAACAGGTTCCTCAAGAAAGTCCGGTGGCCCATTAAATGTGTCCATGTACTGATTAAGCACCCTCCACATGTGGCCGCACTCTCCACCAAGTATCCACTTCACCCCTAACCTCTTGGCCTCTGCGTACATTTTAGCATTAAGCCTTTTCGCCATCTCGTGGGACGTGAAAAAGCCGAAATTACCACCCTCGGAGGCATATGTGCTCCAAGTGATATCAAGACCCAAATCCTTCAAATAATAGAAAAGCATGAGATAACCCATGCAGGTGAAGGTACCGGGGTCAGCGAACACATCCCCTGAAGGAGTGACAAAGAGTATCTCCGCTCCCTTCCTGTTATAATCAGGATCCATCCTGAGGCCGGTTATTTCCTCAATTTCGTCCGTGAAAAACTCGAGCATATCCTTATAGGCATGAGGCTGAATACCGAGGTGATTCCCTGTCCGGTAACAGTTGGCCACTGGCGCGGAAATCCAGTCTGTATTGAGACCCAGAAGATTTGTTAGTTCTCTGCCCATCATAGTGAGTTCAGCCATATCAATTCCATAAGGGCAGAACAGCGAGCAGCGCCTGCACTCGGTACATTGGTAAAGGTAGTACCACCACTCTTTCAGCACATCTTCGTCCAGCTCTCTGGCTCCTGCCAACATCCCCAAGAGCTTTCCTCCGACAGTGAATTTCTTTCTGTAGACCGATCTCAAGAGTTCCGCTCTCAATACCGGCATATTCTTGGGATCACCTGAGCCAATAAAGAAATGGCATTTGTCGGCACAGGCACCGCATCTTACACAGATGTCCATGAAGAGTTTGAAGGACCGAAACCTGTCGAGCCGATCTTTAAACCCTTCGCTAATAATCTCTTGCCAGTCTTCGGGCAACCGCCAGTCGTCCTCAAACGGGTTCCAGTCCCTCGGATTTGGCATGTCAACATACTTGAGGTTCTTTTCCTTTCCACCGTAACAGGCAATGCCTGGTCTGATGGCAGGTTTTGTGTCCATCCAGCCTTCTAACAGAGGTGGATCATGAGCGACATTGGATAATTCGTGCGGTTTCGGTGTATCGGCCATTTTTACTCCTTCTCTTCTGTTTCTGCTTTTCCCTTGTCTTCGATTCCTTTTTCCACTGGGAGTCCGGCCTCTATCATGTGTTCTCTGAATTCATCCTCGTATTCCTCGTAGGTGTGGGTTTTCACGGGATAATTCCATGGGTTTATGTGCCTGATAAAGCGGCTGTTGTTGGCAAGGTTTCTGGTGGGGCTCAAGAAAACGCCCATGAAGTGCATCAACTTGCTGAATGGGAAATAGGCTATCAGGATACTAAGAAAAAACAGATGTATATAAAATATCACCCCAATTCCCTCAGGCACTGTCGGACTGAATTTGAACAGACCTACAGCCAGCTCTTTGACTGCCGTAATATCCACCCTGATAAAATAGCGCATCAACACGCCGGTCAGGCCCAGGCCAAGGATCAAAAGCAATGGAAAATAGTCGGCGGGCAGGGAGATATAACGCACCTGGGGGATGTAGATCCTCCTGACGAACAGATAAGCCACGGCGGCCAAAAGCAGCAAATCGGTGATATAGACCCCGGGCATGCCCAGACCGTTGAACGGCAAGACGCCCATCTGCAAGAAGCCGTCGAGGCTTTCAAGCAGATGCACAAAACCTGGTATCGGCTCGACAAAAAACCTGAAGTGTCTCAAAAAGATGACGAGAAAAGACCAGTGAAAAGCCAACGCTGCCAGCCAGAGCCATTTTTCCCATTCATAGTCAGCTTTTGGATTGCCGTCGCTCAGCCTGTATTCCAGCTTTGTATTCCTGAACAAAGACCGAAAAAGGAGAACTTCAAGAATCATCCTCACAATCACGCCTATATTACCTTTAGGGTTATCAATGGGATTTCGTTTGATCCATGGGAACGACCATTCTTGCCCGGCAGTAGTAGGGATTCGGAACGGGACAGGCGAACGAGCCCAGTCTACAACCCGCACAACAATTCCAATAAGAAAGGTCGCCAGGGCCGCGTAAGGGATAATTACGCCGAAAAGGAGGCGCATGTCAAATGCTCCGACGCCCACCCAAGGGATCACAACAACCACAAGCACCGCGAAGAAGGAAAACAGAAGACTGACTATAAAGTTCATATACAACTACCTCACATAAGAAGTCATGATCAATTGTGCTGTCTCAGGAATCCGGCCTTTAACCTAACGTTGCATAAATCTTCGGTCCAGAAACGCTAAGCTCGCTTTATATCAGGCCATCAAGAAACGTTATGCCATTTTCAGGGTTTCACCTTATGTTCAATACGCTTTCACCCCTGAAAATGTCCTGACGTCCTTTGCTGACCTAATCTAAAGCGTTTTGAACTCAGATTTTATGCAACGTTAGGGTTTACTCTGGAATCTCGCATGTGAGATTTGCCATTTCCAACAATCTCCCAACGTGATTCCTGACCTGATTAACACGGATTTCATAGACCTTTTGGCGGCACTGGTTATAGATGTCAAAGGCCAGAAGCGCCATTTCATCGATTCTGTCCTCCAATGCCTGAAGTTCCCCGGAAAGCCCGTTGTTCTGGGCTTTCCCCTCCAACTTTTCTTTTATAAGTTTTTTTAACTGAAGGACAAATCCTACGGCAAGAGAAGGCTTAAAATCCTGAACAGCCCTGATTCTAATGATATTGTCGAGGCATGACGAAATTCTCTCGCTGTCCCACTCTTTTATCAGCCCGTCGTAAAGATCTTCTAAATCCTTGCCGAAAATATGTCCCACAGGGTTTGAAAATCGGTCCTTGTCATTTCTCAAGAACCTTTGTGCGTTTTCAGGATATGTGGCAATGATCGCGTCACGCCATTCTTTTATGATGCTGGATCTCTTATCTGAAAGAAGATTCTCTAACTTCATACCTTGCGCCTTGGGCTGCAAACAGACAAAAAAACGAATTTTGTCAATTAGTTAGTGTCCGACCGGTTGGCCAACGGCCTTGTGAAAAATTGCTCATTTCCGGATGGAGCCTAACCTATAGATGCTTCGTTTTTTTTGGGATTGGGGCTTACTTCCAGGTCCCTAATAGACAATTTGCGTTTACGTGTCAACTAAAAAATGCGTGTGACACGCCCTCCGGATTTCCGCCAAGTTATTGAGAACTTGCCGATTGCTGTTAGAAATGACGGCTCTTCAATAGACCTCCTCACGGGTGATACCGCATACTCTGTTGGCTTCCTCTTTGTTTGCAGTTTTGCCCTTGGTTCCTCGGTGCATTTTATGGTAGTGTCTTCTGCGATCACCGATAGCGATAGGGGATATGAACATGAGTGATGATATGCCGATCAAGCTTTCAACAAGGACGATCAAGAACTCTTTCATTAACAAGGTCAGGGAACTTAGTGGGCAAGAGTTCAATAAGTGTATGCAGTGCGGCATGTGCACGGGCTCTTGTCCCATGGCAGAGCAATTTGATATCTCCCCGCGGAGGATTATTCGCATGGCGCAGTGCGGTTTGGAAGAGAGTGTGGTCGATCATAAGACCTTCTGGCTATGTGCCTCTTGTTACAACTGTAGCGTCAATTGTCCTAGAGGGATTGACATTGCCAGGGTCATGGAGGCCCTCAGGCTTCTAACGCTCAGAAAAAACATTGACTATGCGGAATTATCCGGTCTGCTCGAAGAGGAGATTCGGGAACTGCCTCAAATCGCTTTGGTAAGTGGTTTTAGAAAATTGACCGGTTGAGGAGAGTCATGAAAGTCACTTATTATCCCGGATGCACTTTAAAGACAAAGGCGAAGAATCTAGAGGATGCTGCAGTCGCTTCCATGGCCGCTCTGGGTATCGATTTCGAGGAATTGCCCCGCTGGAATTGCTGCGGAGCTGTGCATTCTCTGGCAGATGACGATCTGATCCATCATGTTGCGCCTGTAAGGGACCTTATACGGGTCATTGAACAGGGAAGCCAGAAGGTGGTTACCCTCTGTTCCATGTGTTATAATACTCTTGCGAGGGCCAATTTGCTCATGCGGGAGGATGAGGAGAAGAGGAAGACCATTAATGGCTTTATGGATGAGGAGATTGACTATCTCGGGGAAGTGGATGTGCTCCACTTTCTGGAGGTCCTCCGAGATGAAATCGGATGGGATAGCCTTCGCAATAGGATAGAGGTCCCTCTTGATGGTCTGAAAGTGGCCTCCTATTACGGTTGCACGCTGCTTCGGCCCAAAGACGTCTCCATTGAGCCAACCGGGAATCCTGCCCTCCTAAATCGCTTGATTATAACCCTCGGTGGAACACCCGTCGAATTTGACGCTGCCTCGGCCTGCTGCGGGTCTTATCAGATACTTGGAAATCCGGAGGCAGCGCTGGCAGCTGCTAAAAACATATTGGATGAGGCCATCAAATCCGGCGCGGAGGCAATTGTCCTGAGTTGTCCCCTCTGTGAATATAACCTGGGGAAAAAGCAGGAAAAACTCCTTCAGGATGAGATGCTCTCAAGGGGAATTCCAACTTTCTATTTTACGCAGTTGCTCGCCATCAGTCTCGGTTTGGACTTCGAGACCTGCCGCTTTGAACTCAATGAAAAGGCCTGCCTGGAATTGCTGAAAAACAAAAGAATACTGTGAGATTTCAGCCCCTTTTTTTGGGCTGAAGGCTACTAGACTGCTAGGGGGGAAATTGAGGTTGTTTTTTTCCTTCTGGCGGAAGTGCATGGGAATCGAACCCACCTGCCGAGGTTTTAGCCCGGCACACCGGATTTGAAGTCCGGGAGCCCCACCAGTGAGCTTTCCACTTCCGCGTAAACCAGATCAGCAGGGACCATCTTAGACATAGGATGCAATGTTGTCAATGTCTCGGTTGGAAAGGCCACGGCAACATCAAATTAGTGTATGATCCGCCAAGAGCTCAAGCCGGATTTGACTCTTCCGCTGAAACTTGCCCCTACAGGTGCCCGGAAATCACGATAGGTGATCCATTATGATATTCAGAATTCTGCGGATAGGCTCCGCCGCGCCCCACAAGAGCTGATCCCCCACCGTGAAGGCTGCAATGTACTCAGGCCCAATAAGCATCTTCCGTAACCTGCCCACAGGAATCGTCAGAGTCCCGTTTACGGCGGCCGGGGTCAAGAATTGGAGGGTTGATTCCTTATCATTCGAAACCAGTCTTATCCACTCATTTCCTTTTTCAATCATCTCGGAGACCTCGTCAAGAGGCACATCCCTGTTCAATTTGATGGTCAGTCCCTGGCTGTGGCAGCGCATGGCCCCCACACGAACACACAGGCCGTCCACCGGGATCGGCTTATCCGTCTGTAGTATTTTATTGGTCTCCGCATACCCCTTCCATTCTTCTCTGGTTTGACCCGATTCCATGGGCGAGTCGATCCATGGGATAAGGCTCCCTGCAAGGGGCACTGTAAAATTTTCAGTTGGGAAGGTATTATTTCGGAGACTTTCTGTGACGATCTCGTCAACGGCAATAGCGCTGGAAGAAGGATCATCCAGCAGGCCCCTTGAGGCATTACCAAGGATTTCCATCTGGTTAACCAGTTCTTTCATATGCCTTGCACCGGCGCCAGAAGCCGCCTGGTAGGTCATCGAAGATATCCATTCAACATGACCGGAGGCAAACAATCCTGACAGGGCCATCAGCATTAAGCTCACCGTGCAGTTGCCGCCGACGTAGGTCTTGATGCCCGAGGACATGCCGGAATCGATGACTGATCTGTTTACGGGATCCAGGACAATGATGCTGTTGCTGTCCATGCGCAAGGCCGAGGCAGAGTCAATCCAGTAGCCTTTCCAGCCTTGTCCGAGTACTTGAGGGTATACCTTCTTGGTATAATCTCCGCCCTGACATGTTATAATAATGTCTAATGAGGAAAGGATATCCACATCGTATGCATCCTGAAGCGGTGGAATGTACAGCCCAACGTCAGGGCCTTTACCCCCCACATTTGAGGTGCTAAAAAAAATGGGATCAAAGCCCTCAAAATCCTGCTCTTCCCTCATCCTTCCCATTAGGACCGATCCCACCATGCCTCGCCACCCGACAAAACCAATTTTCAACATAATACGCCCTCCTTAACTCTCAAACCCTGAGATTCTCATAGCCGCACCATCTCTCCCAATGCCTTGGATACTGACTCGTGGATTATCAGGTCCGCGTGGCCATCTAGAGGCGTTTGCTCGCGATTAATGATAATAAGCTTTGCCCCGTCCTGGGCGGCTTGAAACGGCACTGAAGCCGCCGGGTAGACCACCAGAGAAGAGCCCAGGACTATACAGAGGTCACATTCACTGGCATGCTCCATGGCCTGCCTCATCTTGTCCTCAGGCATGGCCTGGCCAAATGAGATGGTCTCGGGTTTCAGGATACCGGAACAGTCATCACAATGGGGCACTCTTATACCCGAATTCAAA
>JAXHTA010000500.1:0-2868 GCA_034190285.1 Thermodesulfobacteriota bacterium
GACAGTATAAATAACACAACAATCGATGAGAATAACAATCTCTTTTTCATGAATATCCTCCTTTTTCTGAATTTGTACATTTGACCCCAAATATAGCCTAAAGGTTCCATTTTATTTAATCTGGAGCTTGATTGTGCCTGGCAGCTTATCGTCGATCGCCTCAAAGAGCTAGACAGACTTGATGATTACGAGCAGATTGCACCCATCAAGGACTGGTCAACAGAGCGGGCCGGTGGCCCCAGAACAGTGATCAGGGAGGATTTGAGAGAATGAGCACAAAGACACCGAGCAAGCTGGAAAAGATTCTTTCGGCAGGACATCTTGCTGTAACATCTGAATGCGGACCTCCAAGGGGAAGCGACCCTAAGGCAATTACAGATAAAGCTGAGATTATCAGAAATCATGTGGATGCTATAAATATTACGGATAATCAGACCTCTGTTACCCGTCTGTGCAGTCTGGCTTCCTGCATCCACCTCAAACTCATGGGTATTGAGCCTACACTCCAGATGGTCGTTAGGGATCGAAACCGAATTGGCCTGCAGAGTGATATACTTGGAGCAGCTTCCTTTGATATCAATAACATCCTGTGCCTCTCAGGAGACCATCAACAATTCGGAGATTGCCCCCAGGGCCAGAACGTCTTTGATCTGGATTCAATTCAGTTGATTCAGACAGTGAGATTGATGAGGGACGAGGGAAAGTTTCTGGGAGGGGACGACATAAAGCGGCCGCCGCGCATGTTTGTCGGCGCGGCCGCCAATCCCTTTGCCGACCCTTTCGAAATTCGTGTTCCTCGTCTGGCAAAGAAGATTGCCGCTGGTGTGGAATTCATCCAGACCCAGTGCATCTATAACTTAGAGAAATTTGAGGAATGGATGAGGCTTGCCCGTGATCGAGGGCTTCACGAAAAGTGCTATATTCTGGCAGGTGTGACGCCCTTTAAGACTGCCGGCATGGCCAAGTATATGAAAAATCGTGTCCCTGGAATGGATGTTCCGGATGAAGTGGTAAAGCGAATGAGTGGTGTCCCCAAGGAAAAACAGGCAGAAGAAGGCCTTGACATCTGTGTTGAGAGTATTCAGCGCCTGAAGGAATGTGAAGGTGTTAAGGGGTTTCACATTATGGCCATTGAATGGGAAGAAAAAGTGCCGGAAATTGTGGAGCGCAGTGGCCTTTATCCAAGACCGGCAATAGATGATGATTGACGGTTGGTATAGACACATTTGAAGGAGGTTTTCCTATGTCCAAGAAATATATTTTGGTAGTCGACGATGACCCTGATTTGGTGGAAACTGTTGCCATGATGCTGGAAAGTAAGGGATGCGAGGTGGGTCGCGCCTACGATGGAATTGAGGGCGAAGAGTCTATTAAAGAGCGGCGCCCAGACCTGGTTATCCTGGATGTCATGATGCCCCGTAAGGACGGTTATATACTGTGCGCCGAATTGAAGGCCAACGACCAGACCAGAGATATCCCCGTTGTCCTGCTTACGGCTGTTGGCGAAGCAGTTCCCACGACCAGCTATACCCACGCCGATGGCATGTCCACCGAGGCGGACGACTATATCGCCAAGCCTATAGATACGGAAGGCCTGTGGGAAGTTGTTAGCGGGCTTTTGTGATGTAGAGTTGAAAGTCTAATGCCCCCTCAAACAAGACTTGGTGGTCTTAAGATCTTGAAAGAGGTGGTCCAGGTTTCCCTGATCGAATATAAAGGAGATAAAGGTCTTCCAGGGGAACTATTCCGCCTGTTGGCCAAGGATGAGATAAACGTTCAGTTATTGACATGCGAGAATCACGATCAAACCTGGGGCATGAATATCGTTATCGACTCCAGGGATGTGTTGAAGGCATCAAACTTCCTTGAAAGAAGATTCGGCGAAATAGATTATTTTACCAGCAGAAGTGCTGTCTTGTCCCTTTTTCCACACAGGAGTAATCCGGAGATTGCGGGCGCACTTCTTGAAGTGTTTGGCAAATCAGGCATTGAACCAAAGGTTTTGGCCCATTCGAACTCCGCCATTTCAGCGGTCCTGGCAGAGGATATGGTCAGCAAAGCCGCCGGGGCCCTGTTTGGCGCCTTGCGTTTCGGCGCCTACAGGACCCCTGGAGACTGGAAACTTGCTCAAAAAGACGGAGAAGGGCTTTACAGGGAGGTCGTGGCTTCGTACCAGGAAAAAAGGCCCAGAGTCTATTTCCTGGAGTGGCAGGATGGACAGGTCCTTTTGCAGCTGAATCTGGAGGGCAATGACCTATGCCGTGTGGGAGTTGCGTTCAATGATTTTGCCCGGCTGGGGCTTGCCCTCAATTTCTTGATCTCGAGCCCCTCCGCAGTTGAAGGGCGAAGGATAATGCTTTTTGGCCTGCCTGAGACCCACGAATGTGATTACCTTGGCCTGCTAAAGGAACGGATTCCTGGCGTCGTCTCTGAGATGACGTCTCCAGTGGCGATATTTTCGATGAACGGCCCGCACTTTGCCGACCGTTACGGCATTGTCAGCGAACTCCTTGCGACATT
This sequence comes from Thermodesulfobacteriota bacterium, assembly GCA_034190285.1. GTDB lineage: Bacteria > Desulfobacterota > DSM-4660 > Desulfatiglandales > Desulfatiglandaceae > JAXHTA01. Next base: position 2,521 of record JAXHTA010000500.1, read on the forward strand.
TGACAGGACTCAGGTTGAACTTCTGGCCTTGAGTTGCGCTGTCTCCTCCATTACAGGCGTGATTCATGCTCATCAAATTCATTCAGCTACCAAGGCCATTCAGGGGTGCTTTGAGGTCCCTTCCGTTATAAGAAAGGCGTGTACCGGCCCACATTCTGATCTCTCCCCACACTTCTGATCTGCTTGACACATAACCCCTTCTTGGCTATCCTGTGTTCGCTCTGAGATCCAACCCATTTATGGTTGCAAACTGGAAGACATAATTCCCATGAGTTCCAAGACGCTCCTGGTTACTGGTGGTGCAGGTTTTATCGGCACAAATTTTGTTCGTCACGTCCTGAAAATTCG